>JABWBV010000273.1 GCA_013359445.1 Anaerolineales bacterium
GGGGACTGTACACCTGCCCGGATGGGGCCGCGATCGCGATCCCCTCCACCCCCGGCTCGGGTTGGATCGTGATCCCCTGATGGGGCACTAACCCGTTCGGCGCGTCGAACGTGTTCGGCGGCGAGAGGTAGTTCAGCAGGTTGGAAAACAGGATCGGGCACGTCAACTGCAAGGGCAGGTCAGAATCGTGCAAATCAAACGTAACGACTGCGACCCGCCGCCCGCCCGTTTCCCCGACAAAGACGAGGGGGGTGGTCTCGGTGTTGATCAGCACCCGCCCCCACTCGGGGAGCGTCACCTGTTTCGCCTGCGAGACGTGGACGTTGCCCCATTCAACAAACTGGGTGAGTGGGTTGTCGGCGACGAGGGGGTTGGTGAGTTGGTCGGTTGGTTCTTCAACTTCAAACAAATCATTTTGGGGTGGGTTCACGATCAAGATGTCGGCGGAAGGCAAATCGCCAGGGATGATCCCGTCGAAGACGTAAACGCCAAATGGGGTGTTTGGGATGGCAATTTGCCCCTCGGCATCGGGGATGACGCGGAAGGGGGTCAGGTTGGGGACGAGGGAGAGCAGTTGTTCGAGGAACAGGTTGCCTTCGGAGACAAGGAGCACGTTGCGGTTGACGGGCGGGGTGTAAATGGCGAAGGCGACGTTGTCCAGCGTGAAATCATCCACCGTTTCCGATCCTTCGGCGGTGGTGAGGCGGGCTTCGTAGCGGAAAGACGTGTTTCCGGTGTCCGACGTGGTGGGGAGGTTCGTCAGGGTGAGGGATTGGCTGTCGTTCGCGGGGATTTGGAGGCGTTCGGCGGTGTAGAGGGTGCCATCAATGGAGATGGATAGGATGGCGAGGCGGTCGGTGTCGCCGTAGTTGGTGACGCGGGCGAAGAGCTCGGCCCCTTCCGCGGCGGGGCGGAGGGCGAGGGCGGAGACGGCGAGGTTTTCGGCGGAGGTGCCGAGGGGGACGTATTTCACCTGTCCGGGCAGGGGGGGGAGACCTTCGGCGGGTAGGCCCCCGTCGGAGATGATGAGGGTGGTGGCGTCCACGGTTTGGCGTCCGGCGGCTCCCGCGGCGAGGGCCAGGGCGGAATGCCAGTCTACCGTGCCTTGAATGGGCGCGGCGTCCGCGAGGGCTTGGTTCAGCAGATTTTTGTCATTTTCCCCGGTAATCAAAATTTCCGGCTGATCGGCGACGAGGATCAGCGTCATGGTCGAATCGGGGTTGAGACTGGCGATCACCCCCCGGACGACCTCCACCGCCGCGTCAAACCGGGTGGGCTGGACATCCGTCGCTTGCATGGACGCGGACGCATCGAGCAGGACGATCACAGACCCGGTCGCCACGGCGGGCACGGGCACGGCAGGCCGCGCGAGGGCAAATACCAACCCCGCGAGGATCAGGAGTTGCAGGAGCAGGAGCAAGTTCCGCCGCAGTTTTTGCCAGGGCGCGTTCGCCTGCCGATCCCGCAGCACCATCTGCCAGAGCATGGTGGAGGAGATTTCCACTTCCTTCCGGCGCAGTTTGAGCATGTAGAGGACGAGGATCGGGATCGCCAGGAGGGAGAGGAGGAGGAAGAGGGGGGTGAGGAGGGACATGGGGAATTGTCAATTGTCAATTGTGAATTGTCAATTCTTAATCGTTAATTTTGGTAATACGCCCTGATGATAGCACCCTGAGCGGAGGGTTGAGCGGATGCCTTGCGAAGTCGAAACCCGAAGTCGAAGGGTGCGGGCCTGAATAAATATCATTGCCTACTTTACAATCCCCTCCCGCCTCATCTGGTACAGCACCACTTTGTCCCAGGGGACTTCGGTGGAGAGGGGGAGGTAGTGGATTTCACGCTTTTGGCAATACGTTTGGATCGATTCCTTCCAGGAAGCCACCCGTTCCCGGTAGAGGTCGCGGATGCCGCCATCGAGGGAGACTTCCTGCGTGTAGCCAGTTTCGGAATCGACGAATTTGAGGTCGCCTGCGAGTTGGGGGTCGAGTTCATCGGGGGCGAGGAGGTGGAGGAGGACGAGTTCGTGGCCGCGGGCTTGTAGTTTGCTCAGGCCGGTTTCGTAGCCGTTGGGGTCGAGGAGGTCGGTGAGGAGGAAGGTGAGGCCGGGGCGGCGGGAGGTGAGGGCGTAGGTTTGGAGGGAGGTGTTTAAGTTCGTTTGTTGGTTGGTTTGTTGGTTGGTTAAGTAGGTGAGGAGGCGGAGGGTGTGGTGATTGCCGCGGGCGGGGCCGTATTGGGCGCTGATCCCGGTCGGGGTGAGGAAGCCGACGGTGATCTGATCCCCGGCGGAGAGGGCGATGGTGCCGAGGGCGGCGGTGAGTTTGCGGGCGTAGTCGAATTTGTTGTGGTCGGGGTTCGTTTCGCCGCCCCAGTTCATGGATTTGGAGGCGTCTACGAGGAGGTGAACGGCGAGGTCTTCTTCTTCTTCAAAGAGTTTGATGAAGGGTTTTTCGAGCCGGGCGTACACGTTCCAGTCGAGGTGGCGGAGGTCGTCGCCGGGGACGTAGTCGCGGTAGTCGGCAAACTCGATGCTGACGCCGCGCTTTTTCGAGCGGCGGTCGCCTTTCATCGCTCCCGCGCGGACTTTGTTCGCCACAAGGGTAAGGGTGTTGAGTTTGCGGAGGGTGGTTTCGTCGAAGAGCATGAGGGAGGGTGATCCACTAAGGACACGAAGGGCACGAAGACTAAAAAAGGGAATTAATTATTTCCACCTTCAATCCATGCAGAGGAGATTTCAGGAAGTTCTAAGTCTGGGCTTGTTAGACAATCAATTGTGATCCAGATGTGTTCTGCATTATTTTCAAAATATGTGATCCATTTTGTGGTTTCGGGAAGAAATATTGATAATTCATCCTCATTTTCCCGTAATAGTTTTGCAATTGCCAGTAATTCGTCAGTAAATAGTAGGGCTTCACTTCGAAAGATGGCAATAATTTGGTCGGATGCTAGGTTTTGAAATAATCCTGATTGCTCTGATTCCGTGTAGTGGGCAATCAAAGATTGGAATTCTTTGTCTATTTTTTAAGTTTATCAATGACATCTTCCCAAAAAGATTTGTTATGGGCTTTGGGGATGTAGATACAAAGGATTGCCGTGACTCCTCTTAGCGTACTCAAAGGTGAAAGAGTTTCGCTCCGAATTGTATGAAACCTTTGATATGGTGTCCCTGCGCGATAGGGATAAAGCTGAAAATACATTTGATTCAAAGGACGCATAAAAAATACGATGAAGTTCAGTTTTAGTGAATGAACAATTATGTCAGCTGTTTTAATTCTGATAACAACTCTCCCACCACCGCATCCGTGCTCACCCCCTCCGCCAACCCTTCAAAATTCAACAACAACCGGTGCCGCAAGGCCGCGGGCGCGACCGCTTTCACGTCGTCGAATGCAACGTTGTAACGTCCATCCATCAACGCGTTGACCTTTGCCCCCAAGATCATCGCTTGCCCGCCGCGGGGGGAGGAGCCATAGCGGACGAATTTTTTGACGAGGGGGGTGGCGTGTTCGCTGTCGGGGTGGGTGGCGACGACGAGGCGGGCGACGTATTCGGCGACGTGGGAGGCGATGGGGACGGCGCGGGCGAGGTTTCGCATGTCCACGATTTGCGCGCCGGTGACGACGCTGGTGGCGGTGGGGGCATTCGCCTGGGTGGTGCGCCCGAAGATTTCCACGAGGTCGGTCGCGGAGGGGAATTTCACATCCACCTTGAAGAAAAAGCGGTCGAGTTGTGCTTCGGGGAGGGGGTACGTGCCTTCCATTTCGAGGGGGTTCTGCGTGGCGAGGACGAAGAAGGGCTGTTCGAGTTTGTACGTTTCCTGCGCGACCGTGACCCGGTGTTCCTGCATCGCTTCCAGCATGGCGGACTGGGTTTTGGGCGTGGCGCGGTTAATTTCGTCGGCGAGGACGAGGTTGGCGAAAATGGGGCCGGGCTGGAAGCGGAACTCGCGCGTGCCGTTTTCGTCCACGAGGATTTCTGTGCCTACGATGTCGGCAGGCATCAGGTCGGGGGTAAACTGGATACGGGAGAATTTCAGGTCAAGCACGTCGCCGAGGGTGCGGATGAGCATGGTTTTGCCCAGGCCGGGCACGCCTTCGAGGAGGACGTGGCCCCCGGAAAGGATGCTGATCAGCACGTGCCGGACAACGTCTTTTTGCCCGACGATGACTTTGCCGACCTCGGCCTCAATGGCGTTGGCGAGTTGGCGGAATTGTTCAATGGAGAGGGGTTCGGACATGCGGGTACCTTTTTGACACGAATTATACAAACAGGTTGAATTTTGACGCAAAGTCGCAAAGCCGCGAAGAAAAATAAAAAGCCTCTTTACAATTCTTAGCGTTTTCGCGGCTTTGCATCAAAGAGAGCATTATGGTTCAAGTGAGCTGAAATAGTCCCGGATCAAATCTCGGTAGCCGGGTGGCACGAGGCCGTTTTCGATGGCTTCGGTGGCGGCGTCCGAGTAGGTGGGGAGAACTTCGGTGTAAGGGACGGTGCTGGAACCGGGCGCGCCGGGGTTGGTGTTGCCCTGGCCGGTGACGTTCTCACCCGGTTCGCCGCTCCCGGGGAGAGTGACGGTTTCCCCGCCGTCGCCAATATTTGGGGCCGCGCCGATAGGTTCAAAGCCGGTTATGCCGCCATCGCCGGGGTTGTTGCCCTGCCCAATGGGATTATCGCCCGCTTCATTGCCAGGCCCGCCCCCTTGCGTGCTTCCCTGACCCGCGCCACTGCCGGAGCCTTGACCCTGACCGCCATTCCCCTGTTGCCCCTGACCTTCACCCTGACCTTCACCCTGTCCTTGCCCTTGTCCTTCCCCTTGGCCCTCGCCTTGCCCTTGCCCCTCACCCTGTTGACCTTCCTGGCCTTGTTGCCCCTGCCCGTTTTGTGCGGTCTGATTTTGGGGTTGACCAGACTGGATGATCTGTTGTTGCCCTTGTTGGGCCTGATTGGCGGCTTGTTGGGCGGCCTGGGCTTGCGCGGCTTGTTGGGCAGTGCCTTGCATGGTCTGGGAGGCCTGCTGGAGGGCTTGTTGGGCGGCTTGGGTATCGCCGTTTTGAAGGGCCTCGGCGGCTTGTTGGAGTTGTTCGGCGAGTTCGGGGTTGGAGTCTTGCAGGGCTTCGGCGGCTTGTTCGAGTTGCTCGGCGGTTTGCTGTAACTCTTCCGGGGTCATGTTTTCCAGATCGAGGTTGGCAAGGTCATTGGCGGCGGAGAGAATATCGCCGTTGGCAAGATTTTCGTTGAAAGATTCGAGCGGGTTGCCCGCGGGGTCGGTCTGGCTCATTTGCTGGCCCAGGTCTTGCAGGTCTTGGGCTTGTTCAAGCGCTTGATCGTTCGTAAGCTCCTGGAGTTGCTGTTCAGTCTCTTTGAGAATCGAAACGGCTTGCTCCATTGTTTCGGCAGATTGGAGTTCTTGGATAGCCTCTTCAAGCGGTTGGGTCAATTCTTCTTTTTGCTCATCCGTTAGGGTGGGATTGGTTTCAATTTCTTCCACTAATTCTTCGAGTTCGGCAGTCTCTTCTTCAATGGCTTGTTGAACGGCCTGGAAATTCTGCGCGAGCTGGAAAAAGCTTTCCCCTTTGTACCAGGTGGTGAATAACCCCGCCCCCAACGCGAGGCAAAGGGCAAGCGCTTGCCAACGCACGCGCAGGGGGAGGTACTCGCGCGGGTTGATCTGTCGCGCCGCAAAGAGGGCGTCGTTTAACTGGCGGGCGGCAAACGCGCGCGGGGCTTCCACTTCCCCCGCGAAAGCCGGATCGGATTCCCGCGCGGGGTTCAATTCCAGCGCGGTACTGGTCCGCTCTTTCAGGCCAAAGACCTGATCGAAATATCGTGCGGCTTTGATCGTCGGAAAAGGCCAAAAGAGCGCCGCGAGAAGGGCCGCGCCAAGCCCGAGCAGGGCACTTCCGCCGACCAGGGCGAAAAAATTGTTTTCCAGCAATTGCCCGCGGAAAACCAGCCCAAGCGCAATGATGAGTGCCAGAGCCAGGCCTCCCGCGAGGCCGTACCAAAGCCAGTGAACGGCTTGTCGAAAGCGATACCAGCGCGTCCAGCGGGTGAGGTGGGAGTGAAGTTCGGAGAGGGGAGACATGGGGGTTATCGAGGGGGGTGTTGGATGTTTCGGATTGCGAGGGTGAGGAGGGTAAAAATCAGGAGGGAGTAAAACACGGCAAATCCGAGCCAGGGCGAAGGGATGAGGACCGTTGTGCCGCCCTGGAGTGTTTGAGTGAGGAAGTAGAGGGCTTGTTCTTCAAAGAGAAATAACTCGGTGACGATTGCGGTAAAGACAGGGTTGGTGATGCCGATGAGCCAGACAAAGCTATAAAAGAGGATTTGGATCAGGTCGCTTTGTTGTTGGATCGCGAAACGATTTTCGACGTATAAAACGGAGGTGAGAAGTAGGATTGGAATGATCAGGACAAGTGAGAGACTGGTGATTTGGGCCGCGCCGGTGGCGATGCGGGTTTTGGAAATAAAGCTTGAAAAGAAGAGACCAAAACTGCCCAGCGCCAGGGCGGTTAGGAGCAAGATCAACTGGCTGATGAAGATTTCGCTGGCGGTAAGCCCGCCGAAAATCAGGGCGATTGCCTGGAGGGGAATCGCGGCGAGGATGAAGAGGAGGGCAAACGAAATGGCTCCGAGCAATTTGCCCAAAATGAGATCACGCGCGGGCAGTAAAGTGGTACGCAATAAGTCATAGGTTTGTTGCTCTTTTTCGTGGGAGATGGCGCCCGCGGTGAGGGCGGGAGTGGTCATGCAGATGATGATTAGCTCCAGCCCATAAACGGTAAAAAAAATGCTTCGGCCTAGCGACCGCAGGGTGTCCATTTGCAAATAATTATTGAGGGAGGTGAGACTGGCGTAGATCAGCAATATGACGAAACTGAGAAGGGCGATATAAAGGGTGATGCTTGCCAGACTTCGGATGTTCCGCATTCGACTTCGCAATTCTTTGAAGAGGATGGGGTTGTTTGAGACCCAGGCCACGAGCGCGATGCGGCTTTTTTTTTCGGGTGGCGTGGTCTCGAGGGGGAGGGAACGGGCAGTCGTCTCGGACGTGGTCATTTTTCGGTTTGCCGGACAAAAAAGATACTGAGCCAGATCAACACAAAACTCATGCCAATATAAAACACGGTATAACCAATCCAGGGCGAAAGGATAAAAAAAGTGCCGGTGGAACTGGGATAAGGCATGTCATAAAAGAAAGTGGCCCCTTCTAACAAAAGCAATTCTGTGGCAATCGCCGTTCCGATGGGGTTGAGCATGATCATCAAATAGATGAGGATGATGAAGATGAATTCGGTGATTTTAGAGATACCGTTTGGCCCGGAGGACATGGCTCCATAAAAAACGGTGGTTGCCATCAGAAAAGCCGGGACACCAAACACAAGCATGAGGGTGAAGGCGTAAGAAAGGACGGTGGAAATGAGGGTGCGTTTGGTGAAACTGGAAAAAAAGACGCCCACCGCACTAAATGTGAGCGTGGTGGTAATCAGGAGTACGATCCCCAGTAATATCTCCGACGTGGTTACGCCGCCAAAAACCGAGGCGATACTTAACAAGGGGAGGGAGGCAAAGAGAAGCAAGAGCAGAAATAAAAACGACGAGTTGAGTTTGCCCAACACCAGGGATTGTTCGGAGAGGAGGGTAGTGCGAAGGAGGTCAAACGTTTGGCCTTCGCGCTCGGAGGAGATAGAGCCGGAGGTGAGAGCCGGAGCGACAAAACATGCGGCAAAGAGTTCTAACAGCATCGTCACGCTGAAAAGGGTTTTGCCGATGGTTTGGCGCATATCGACGGAGATGTTGTTAATATCGGAGGCGAGAAAAGCCAGATAGATTAGGCCGATGATGGCGCTCATAAAAAAGAGGTAGAGCGTGAGGAGCAAAAAGGCTCTTCCGCCGCGCATGCGGCCGCGGAGTTCTTTGAGAATGACCGGGTTACCTTCCAACCAGGTGCGCGGGTCAAATTTTCGTTTGGGAAGGGGAGGGGTGAGGGTTTCTGCCATAAGGTTGGGGCGTTAGGTCACAATGCCTTTGGTCACACGCATAAAGACTTCTTCTAAATCGTGCCGTTGTTCGCTAAAGTGAATCACTTGAATGTTGGTCTGGATCAAATGTGCCAGCAAGGTGCTCAGGGCTTGTTCATCACCGATGAATTCGAATTCTAATCGTGCGCGCCCGTCGGTGCTATTAGGGGTCAGGTTTTCAACGGCGGAAACGCCCGGAAGGTTCCGCAGGATAGATTCCGTATCTCCGGCACGGTTTAGCACGGTCAGCTGAACCTGCCGGTGGGGCATGACCAGTTGTTGCAGTTCCCCGATCCCGCCGGTGGCGACCATTTTGCCGCCCTCGATGATGCCGACACGGGTGCATATTTCGGCGACATCCGCCAAAATGTGGGTGGAGAAAAAGATGGTTTTTCCCAGTCGGGCTAGTTCAAGCAGAAGTTCGCGGATTTCGACGCGGGCGCGGGGGTCAAGCCCGGAGGCGGGTTCGTCCAAAATCAAAACTTGGGGATCGTGAATGAGCGTGCGGGCCAGGCTGAGGCGTTGTTTCATCCCCCGCGAGAGTTTGTCCACCATGTCATTTTTGCGGTGGGTGAGGTCGACGAGTTCAAGCAGGTCGTCGATGAGGCGGGCGCGGGTGTTGGCGTCGATGCTGTAGCAGGCACCGAAAAAGTCGAGGTACTCCCAGACTTGCATGTCATTGTACACGCCGAAAAAGTCGGGCATGTAGCCGATGGCTTTCCGCACCCCGCGCGGGTTGGATTTGACGGAGTGTCCTGCGACGAGTATTTCCCCGCTATTGGCTTCCAAAAGGGTGCAAAGGATGCGGATGGTGCTGGTTTTGCCCGCCCCGTTGGGGCCAACGAACCCGTAGATGTCGCCCTCTTCAACGGTCAGGCTCAGATTTTCCACCGCGGTACGTTTTCCGTAAGATTTGGTGAGGTTTTTGATTTC
>JABWBV010000274.1 GCA_013359445.1 Anaerolineales bacterium
CACTCGCATCTTCCGCCCCCAAACACCCCGAAAAAGACCTGGCCCTTGCCCGCAAAATCGTCCTCCGTGGCTTGCGAAAGTATCCTGCGCGTGTTTTCCTCTTTGGCTCACGCGCCACAGGCCGTGCGGTCCGTGCTTCAGATATTGATATTGCGGTTTTGCCCGAAAATCCCCTCCCGGAAGGCATATTGGCCGAACTACGCGAGCAATTGGAAGAAAGCTCGATCATTTACACGGTTGATCTCGTCAACCTGGAAACCGCTGAAGAAGGGCTACGGGAACGCGTTTTGAAAGAAGGTATTGAATGGCGCGCGTAAAAGAGCGTTTACAAGTTGCCCGCCAAGCGGTGGCGACCTTTGGGAAAGTGGTGGGGAAAAAACCAGTATCCGATATCGAACGCGATGCCGCCATCCAACGGTTTGAATACTCGTTTGAAGCCACCTGGAAAGCCGCTCAACTGTATCTGCGCGAAATGGAAGGCATCGAGCAAGCTTCTCCAAAAGGGGTAATTCGTGCCTCGTATCAAGTGGGGGTGTTGGATGAGACCAAGACAGAAGCCGCCCTAAAAATGACCGACCAACGTAATTTGACGGTTCACACCTATAACGAAGCGTTGGCTCAATCCATCTATGCCCGTCTTGAGGGATATCACCAATTGATGAATCAGTGGCTGGATGCCATTGAAACTCGTCTTTCCTAAAAAATATCATATGCCTACAATCGCCGCCCTTCTCCCCATGCGCCATTCGTCGGAGCGCGTCCCCGGAAAAAACTACCGCCCCATGGCGGGGAAACCGCTCTTTCACTACATCCTCGAAACCCTGTTAGCCGTGCCGGAAATCACGCACATTCTGGTGGATACCGACAGCCCCGCCATCCTGACCGGAGTGGCCGAAAACTTTCCGCGGGTGACCGCCCTCGAACGTCCGCCCCACCTTCGCGCGGGGGAGATTCCGATGAACGAGGTTCTGCTGAACACGACCGGGCAGGTGGAGGCGGACTGGTATCTCCAAACCCATTCCACCAACCCCCTGCTCAAACCAGAAACCATTTCCCGCGCGATACAACAACTCCTCACAAGTTACCCCACCTTCGACTCCCTCTTCGGTGTCACCCGCCTGCAAACGCGCCTGTGGAATGGCCTGACCCTGCCGGTGAACCACAACCCGAACATCCTCCTCCGCACGCAGGATTTGCCCCCGATTTATGAGGAGAACTCTTGCATTTACCTCTTCAAACGCGAGACACTCCTTCAACGGCGCAATCGGCTCGGGGAACGCCCCCTCATGTTTGAGATTGATCGCAACGAAGCGTGGGATATTGACGAAGAACTGGATTTTAAAATCACAGAATTTCTCGTTCAACAACAAGGAAAAATTCAACATGTGCTTTGAACGATTACAACGTTTCATTTTCACTTTTACGCTCGTCATGGGCGTGTTTTTGCTCATCCTTGCGGTGGTGCCGGGCGACGTGTCGCCTTTAGGGGTGCTTCAGTCACTCGCGAACGCGTTTGCCAATGACGGTAGTTTTGGGGGGCTGGATTTGGCCCTGTACCGTAAAATTCAATGGGCAATGTTGGGGGCTGGGTTGGCGCTCCTGGCCTTGAGTGGGGCGATTGCCCTGGCTCGGCGGCGCGCCCGCCCTTTGTGGGCGCGGAATTTGACCTTTGCGTTGGGCGCGGGGTATTTGTTGGCGATCCTGTTGATGGCAGAATTGGGCCTTGGGCGCAGTCAGTCCCTGGTGTATCGGCAGGTTTTTGGCCCGGTTACGCCAGCCCCCACCGCCACCGCCCTCGTGTATCCCACCGCGGTGCCCCCTCCCCAAGTTTACGGAACCGGGCAGTGGCAGAAAATCGCCGAGGGGATTGTGCTCCCCACCGCCATTGTGAACCCCGGTGATGGTTCGGGGCGTTTGTTCATTTTGGAAGAAGAAGGGGTGATTCGAGTGATGCAAAATGAGACCTTGCTGGCTGAACCTTTCTTCGATTTGCGCGATCGTGTCATTCAAGAAACAGAAAATTATGAGCAGGGTCTTTTGGGCCTCGCCTTTCATCCGAATTTTGCGGAGAATGGGTATTTTTATGTGTTTTACGTCGATTATCAGGAAAACAGTGTCATTTCTCGATTTCAAACCCTGCCCGGTGGACAGGCGGGTGATCCGAATAGCGAGTTTCGTTTGTTGGGGATTTTAAAACCCGGGCCGCGGCACTATGGCGGGAGTCTGGGGTTTGGCCCGGACGGGTATCTTTACGTCAGCATTGGGGATGGCGACCTGCGGCAGAAAACGCTCGGCCACGCCCAATCGTTGGATGAACTGTTCGGCAAAATCCTGCGCCTGGATGTGGATCACGGCAACCCCTACGCGATCCCCGCGGATAACCCGTTCGTGGAGGCCTACGGGCGGGATGAAATCTACCTGTATGGGTTACGCAATCCCTGGAAATTTTCCTTTGACCCGGCCACGGGCGATCTGTATATCGGCGATGTGGGGCAAAACGATTGGGAAGAGATCAATTTTCTCGCGGCAGGGGACCCCGCGGGGGTCAATTACGGGTGGGATGTCCGCGAGGGACCGGAAGATTTCAGCGGATATCGCGGTGCTCCGGTTCTTGATCCCAATTTTGTCGAGCCGATCTTTTATTATCATCACAAGCCCCTGAGTTGTTCTGTGACCGGTGGCGCGGTTTATCACGGTGAAAATTTCCCCGAAATGCAGGGAAAGTACATTTTGGGCGATTTTTGTTCGGGCTATATTTGGAGTTTGGAACGCCAGGCGGATGGGACTTGGGATGAGACTCTATTGTTTGACACAAATTTCCAGATTGCCGCGTTTGGCACCGGGGCAGATGGAGAACTGTATCTCGCCGATTATCTGGGCGGGATATATAAATGGATGCCTTGACCGGGCGTGATTCTTGATGAAAAAAGAGACCGTTTTTCCTTTTTTGTTGGTTATTCTGATTGCTGGCCTCACCTATGGCGTGCTTTTGCCGTATTTGGGGTTTTATGCGGATGATTGGTATGTGCTTTGGGGCGCGACAGTGAACGGGACGCGGACGATTGTCGATTTGCACCTGTTTGATCGGCCTTTGATGGGGTATGGCTTTGCCTTTGTGTATTCGATCTTAGGGGCGCATCCGCTGGGGTGGCATCTCTATGCACTTTTTTTGCGCACGGCGGGGGGGCTGGTGTTTTTGTGGATTTTGCGGATGCTTTTCCCGAAAAATACGCTGGAAACGACCAGTGCGGCGTTGTTGATGGTGGTGTATCCAGGGTTGTTGCGCCAAACGACCGCGATGACGTTCTCGAATCAATTTTTCGCTTACCTATCGGCGTTGTTGTCCATTGCTTTTTCCCTGTGCGCGGTTTTGTCGGCACCTCGTGGGCAGAAGGGGCTTTTTGCCGGGTTGGGACTGGCGTTTTCCTTCGTGTATGTTTTTTATATCGAATACATGATTGGGTTAGAAGGTTTGCGGTTTTTGGTCCTTTGGGTGGCCCATCATCCCAACGATCCCAAACCTTTTGCGCGGTTCAAAGCGACCATCCTGCGTTATCTGCCCTATGCCCTGCCAGTTGTGGTTATGGGCGTGTGGCGTTTGTTCTTCTTTGAAGCAGGGCGCAAGGGGATGAACGTGGACGCGGTGTTCTCCTCATATGCCAGTCCCCTCTCGGTGTTAACGATAGGGGTTGAATTGCTCCGAGACTTTTTTGAAACGACATTGATTGGTTGGTTTTATCACGCGTACAACCTGTCCATCGGGGCACTCTATCGAAACCTGATTCCCTCCTTTTTAGTGGCCGGGGGCGCAATTTTGCTTTACGGGGCGTTTACGCAATGGACCCCTCCCTCCGAAAACGCTGACAAAACACCCCAAACCCTGATTGTGGTGGGCCTGCTTTCGATGTTGATGGGTTTGCTCCCGGTCATTGTTGTGGGACGCGAAGTGGTGTTGGATACGTTCACGAACGGGTACAACAAATATACCCTCCACGTTACCGCCAGCGTCGGCATGTTGATCATTGGCCTGCTCATGCTGTTGAGAAACCGAAAAGCCCTGATCGTTTGTGTCTCTCTGCTTTTGGGGTTCGCTGCATTCACCCATTACCACAACGCCGTGCGGTTCAAAACGCAGTGGGAGACGCAAAAAACCATCTGGTGGCAGGTAGCCTGGCGTGCCCCAGATTTTGCGGACTATACCGTGCTGATGTCGGTTTTGCCGTTGCAACCCAGTTACATCGAAGCGCACGAAGTGTGGGGCCCTGCCAATCTCATTTACCGTCCCGACGTGTACGATGTCCTCGTTCCGGGGGAAATTCTGGATGATGTGACGAAGGAAAAGCTGTTGTTTGGCGAGTCGGATCAGAAGAGTGTCCGTGGTTTGTTCCCGATGTTGCGGGATTATGACAAAGCGCTGATTTTTGGTATGCCCACCATGCAATCCTGTGTGCATTTTTATGACGGCAACAAACCCGAACTGACCCGAAACGGGAATACCCTGCTCCAATTGGTCGCGCCGTACTCCAGCCTCGTGGGGATACAAACGAGCGAAAGCGTCGCGCAAGTCCCCGAGCATATTTTCGGGCCGGAACCCCCGCACACCTGGTGCTACTACTATCAACAGGCCACCCTGGCCCGTCAAAAAGGCGATTGGGAAGCCGTCGTCGCTCTCGGGGAAGAAGCCGCCGAGCAAGGCTATAAACCGCTCAATGTAGTCGAATGGCTCCCGTTTTTTGAAGGGTATGTGCAAGTCGGGGACCTCGATCAGGCAAAACAACTCGCCAAGATTATCCGTTCCGACAAACTCCTTCGTTATGAATATTGCCAACAACTAAAAACTCCGTTGGAAATTCCAGGCTTTGACCAAGATTCCGTTTCTCAACTTTTATGCGAAAAATGACCCACACTATCCTCCTCACCGCCCCCTACATGCTCCCCTTCCTCGACCGTTTTGTGCCTATCCTCGAAGGCTACGGTTTAGAAGTCATCATCCCCGAAGTCCACGAACGTGGCGTTCTCGAACGGCTCGAAGAATCCGAAATTCTGCACTACGCTGGCCAGTTCGACGCCACCATTTGCGGCGATGACCGGTACACCCCCCGCGCCCTCGAAGCATGCGCCCCCCGCCTGAAAGTGATCTCCAAGTGGGGCACGGGCATTGACTCGATAGACAAACCCGCCTGCGCCCGGCTCGGTATCCAAATCCGCAACACGCCCAACGCGTTCACCCTGCCCGTTGCCGATACAGTGATGGGGTACATCCTCGCGTTTGCCCGTCGCCAACCCTGGATGGATCGGGCGATGAAAGCGGGCGAATGGCAAAAAATCCCCGGTCGCTCGCTCAGTGAATGTACGTTGGGGGTGATCGGGGTAGGCAATTGCGGGAAAGCGGTCCTCCGCCGGGCCGCGGCGTTTGGCATGGAATTGTTGGGAACCGACATCGTGCCCATTGCCCCGGACTTCCTCGCCGAATTCCGCGTGCAGATGACCTCGCTCGAAGAACTCCTGGCCCGCGCGGATTTCGTCTCCCTCAACGCCGATCTGAATCCGACCAGCCACCACCTCCTCAACGCCCACACCCTCGCGCAGATGAAACCGACCGCGATCCTGATCAACTCTGCGCGTGGCCCGCTGGTGGACGAACCCGCCCTGATCGCCGCGTTGCAAACAGCACAAATCGGGGGCGCGGCATTAGACGTGTTCGAGGTGGAACCCCTCCCGCTCACCAGTCCCCTGTTGAAGATGGACAATGTCATGCTCGCCCCGCACAATGCCAATTCCAGCCCGGCGGCGTGGGAGCGGGTGCATTGGAGTACGATTCGGAATTTGTTGGAGGGGCTGGGGATTGCGGCGAAGTTTTAGGCGCACACCGCTTAGATTAATGAATAAATTGGAAAAATCAGCCTTGAACGTCAGTTCATCCCCCCACGGGGCGGGGCTAAAAAACCTTATGGGCTTCCACCGCCTCATTGTGCCGGTCGTATTTATCCTCCTCGTCTTCCTCTTTTTCCCCTCCCGCGGGAAATTTGAACTCTCCTCCGACGAAGGCATCAACCTGATCAAAGCACTGATGGTCGAAAAGGGGTACGCGCTGTACGACGAAATCTGGAGCGATCAGCCGCCCTTGCTCACGCATCTCCTCGCCCTCAGCCTGCAACTCTTTGGCGTCAAAGTTGCGGTGGCGCGGAATGTGATCTTCGCGATATCTCTTGGGCTGGTGTGGGCGGCGACGGAATGGATGGCGATGTTCTGGAAAAGACCCTACGCCTATGCCACCGCCCTGCTCTTTTTCCTCTTGCCTTCGTATTTGAGTCTGAGCCTCTCCGTCATGGTGGGCCTGCCTTCCATTGCCTTTGCCCTATTCGCTTTGTTCTGCCTGACGTTGTGGCATACCCAACACCGGTATCTTTGGCTGATCCTTTCGGCCATTTTGTTGAGCCTGGCGGTGCTGACGAAGTTGATGATCGGGTTTCTCGCCCCGATTTTTGGCGTAGGCCTGCTGATCGACGCGTTTTTCCGGTTCCGCGCCACGCGGAAATGGCAGGATTTGTTGATTCCGGCGGGTGTCTGGTCGGGGGTGTTCGTTGGGCTATTGGGGATCGGGTTGTATACGCTGGTGGGGTTTGAAAACATGCCCCAACTGTTGGAAGATCACCTGTCTGCCACCGCTTCCGCCTTTTACGCCGCCGACCCCACCCTGAACATCCACTACCACTTGCGAAACGCGTGGCCGTTTCTTTTTCTGGCCGGGGTGGGCACCTTGTTTGCCGTCAGGATGCGCCATTGGACAACGCTCTACCTGACCGCGTGGGCGCTGACGGCGTACCTGCTCCTGCTCAATCACTTGCCCGTTTGGTCGCATCACCCGTTATATATCACCGTGCCGGGGGCGATGTTGGGCGGCATTGCCGTGGTCGAAGGGCTGAAACTGTTCCGCGCCTCTGCCCGTACCCCCGTTGAACTGAAAACGCTTGGCGGGTTGCGCGGGGTGGCGTTGCTCGGTACACTGTACCTGGCCCTGCTGATTCCCCAAACCGAACCCTTCCAGGTGCTCAGTTGGCCGCCCACCCCCAAAACGACCGGGCTGGAAGTCGGGGCTAGAGTTGAGCGGGTGCTGGCGACCATGTCCGATTACGCTCCGCAAACGAACTGGGTCTTCACCGACTCCCCGATGTTTGCCTTCCGCGCCCGTCTCGCCGTCCCCCCCGAACTGGCGGTGACGACGGACAAACGCATCCGCACGGGCCTGCTCACCGACGCGCAAATCCTGGACATCATCATCGCCTACCAGCCCGAACAAGTATTGTTAGGCCGGTTCACCCTCCCTGGCCTGGACGAGTATCTGGCCGAGAATTATCGGATTGTTGCCCGAAAAGAAGATTTTCTGATCCTCTACATTCGCAACGATTTGAAAACCCCATAGCCATTCCAATTAACCCAAATTCCTCCAACTTTCCACGAATTCCCTTCATTTTCCTATGAATACCTCCTCTTCTCAATCCCTCTCTGACTCCACCTCCCCCCGCACCATCATCATCACCGGCGCGGCGGGGGGGATTGGGCGGGCCACCGTTCACCTGTTTGCCGAAAAAGGCTGGCGCGTCATCGGTGTGGACCGCGCCCCGTTCGGGGAATTTCCCCCGCGCGGGATCTTTGTCCGCGGCGATATCACCGACCCCGCGGGGCTGGATGAATTGTTTGCCCAAACGCGCGCCTGCACCGATCAGGTTCACGCCCTTGTCAACAATGCCGCCGTGCAGGTTGCCAAACCTATCATCGACACCACCGTTGAAGAGTGGGATGCGGTGATGACGGCCAACCTGCGTTCGGTTTTTATGGGCGTCAAACTGTTCCACCCCTTGCTCAAAGCGTCCGGGCAAGGGGCGGTGGTGAACGTCTCTTCCGTTCATGCGGTGGCGACTTCAAAAAACATTGCCGCCTACGCCGCGTCGAAAGGTGGGCTACTGGCCCTGACGCGGGCGATGGCGATTGAGTTCGCGCCGGAGAATATTCGGGTGAACGCGATCCTGCCGGGGGCGGTGGATACGCAGATGCTCCGCGCCGGGCTGGTGCGGGACCACGCGGGGGGCGGTTCCCTGCAAGAGCGATTGGAAAACCTCGCGAGCAAGACCGTCAACGGGCGGGTGGGCACCCCGGACGAGATCGCCCGCGCCATCTATTTTCTGGCGGACAGTGAACAATCGTCGTTTATGACCGGGCAGGCGTTGATTGTGGACGGGGGTGCGACGGCACGGTTGAGTACGGAGTGATTTTGTGTCTCTCCTAGTTCGTCTTCCGAACTTCAGAGGCTTTGTGTAGTCGAAGGGCGTGGGGCACTTCCCAACCTGCCTGACAACCTTTGCACACAGAAAAGACGCGACTTTGCAGGAGCCATTACAATTCTGATATACTTGTTTTGGTCAGGAGGAGGATAAAGGATGTGTGATACTTGTTTGAAAAAATATTTCGTAAATTCCAGCTCGTTCGTTGGGCTGTTCCGAGTGCCATTTTTTTATTATGTGCGTTGACCTTTGGGCCGTTGATCACCCAATTGGGGTTTTATTGGGATGATTGGCCGGTCATCCAGGTCATCCATTTAGGGGGGGATCTTTGGGAGTTCTATGCGTATAACCGACCAGCGTCTGCGTGGACACAAGCCTTTTTTGCTCCTGTTTTGGGGACTTCGACCCTCACCTGGCATCTATTCGCGGAGGGTGTATGGGCACTGACGGCGATTGCTTGTTGGTGGATGCTGGATCAGCTTTGGCCTACACATAAACGGAAGACGGCGGCAATGGCGTTGCTGTTTGCCGTGCATCCGGTCTATTTGCTTCATCCCATCGCAGTAGCGTTTAGCCAACAGTATTTGACGTTTTTGCCGTTTTTTATCTCGATGGGGGCGATGCTGGCGGCAGTGCGGAATCCCGCGCGGGCCAGGGGGTGGATGG
>JABWBV010000275.1 GCA_013359445.1 Anaerolineales bacterium
CTCGACTGGCTCACCTATACCTTGAAGCAAGGTTTACCTTTCCAGGTCTATTTTCGGCTGCAACCAGACCTACTAATTGTCAATGTACGGTAGAAAAATAACCACTGGTAAAGATGGTATTTAATAGGGGCCCCACTAGCAGGCATATCGTTCAATTTACAGGTGCAGAATTAGCCGCCGCCAAAGAATACTTGACCAACTTCTGAGGTCATAAGAATGATCCCAGCCGGGCCTAAAAGCACAATCATCAGTGATGGGAAGATTAAAAATGCCATCGGAAAGAGCATTTTGATAGGGGCTTTTTGGGCTTCTTCTTCAGCAAGTTGTCGTCGTTTGACACGCATAGCATCCGCTTGAATGCGGAGCACATTGGCCATACTTACCCCTAATTGTTCGGATTGAATAATTGCGGCCACAAAACTGGTGATTTCCGGGATCCCGACCCGGTTTGCCATATCGCGTAAGGCTTCCCGGCGTAATTTACCTAATTGCATTTCGCGGAGAACCCGAGCAAAAATTAATGAAAGTTCGTTATCCCATTTTTCCTGAACCCGATCAATGGCCGCATCCAAGCCCAACCCCGCTTCTACACAGATTGTCAACAAATCCAACGCATCGGGCAGTGCGCGACGAATTTCTTTTTGGCGGCGATCAATACGGCTTTTGAGCCATAAATCGGGCATAAAAAACCCAAACATTGCCGCGCCAGCCGCAATTAATAAGGCGGTTGACCCTGTCAAAAAACTACCTTCGGGTACAAAACGGGAGACTGTTAGCATCAAGAAACCGAAACCCAACCCAATAAAACGAAGTGCAAAAAAGACGGTCGGTTCTAAGTTACCCGGATTACCTGCTTGTTCCAGGCGCTGAGTTGTTTGTTGGATGGCGTTTTGTGGAGTGAACCGTATTGTTAATTCCCCCAATCGTCTTGCAATGGGGAGCACAACCCGTTCCGAAAAGGATTGAGAAAGTTCAATCTCTTCTAACGAAGCTGTCTCGCCGCGGGAAACATAGTCAGCGAGACGTGTTTCTAAAGGATCTTCACCCCTTGATGAACGAAGGCCAGTAAAAATTAATAACCCTGCGAAAATTAGAATTACAAGAATGATAATTGCGATAATCGCTATATTCATTAGTTCAACTCCTTATGAAGAAGAAGGATGTTACGTTTATCATACCTCAATATTAGCGATTCGGGTCATCACAAAATACCCCATCCCAATCATCAGCGTACCACAAACAAACAATGGAATACCGCATTGCCAATATTCAACAATATTATTCATATAACTAGGATTGATCATCCATAAAAAACACGCCAATGCTATTGGCAATAAAGCAAGCACACGTCCAGAATAAAGCACTTGGGTAACAAGAACTTTAATTTCTCGCTTGATTCTAATTCTTTCTCGAATTGTATAAGAAATGATGTCGAGAATTTCAGCAAGATTACCGCCGACTTCTCGTTGAATGTTGATCGCGGTAATAATCAAATCTAAGTCTGGGCTAGGAATACGACGGAGCAAATTCTCCAACGCATCACCCATCGTAATCCCGATTTGCATTTCACGGACAACGCGCCGAAATTCGTCAGAGATAGGAGAAGGTAATTCTTTGCTGACGGATTCCAGGGCTTGGACAGTGGAATAACCGGCTCGCAGGCCATTTACGGCCAGGTTCAGCATATCAGGCAATTGATCATTAAATCGTTCAAGGCGACTTACTTTTTGATTGTTGACATAGGCACCTGGAATAAAATACCCGACCACAGCTCCGATGCCCGCAAACACATATTGAAGTGGTCCACTATCGCGTCCCAAAAAGAAACCCAGAAACCCGACCCCAAACATTGCGATAATGATAAGGCCGACATACTCCCCGGGTTTCAATTTAAGGTCAGCCTGAGCCAATTGTTGGGCAATCCTTCCCCCAGAATTTGACCCTTCCACTCTGGCATTAATCCAGTCTGTAAGCGGAGTTCTTGGGACGTTCTCTTCAAGCGCCGCGTCATCATCTTGTAAATAACGTCCTAAACGTTCGTCAACAACCGAACGATCCTCGCGGAGGGAGACTACAATCCCAATGATTAAGATGACTACCGCCATCGCGATGCCGCCGCCGATGATAAAAACTGCCATAGCTACTTCCGTCTGGAAATACCAAAAATTGAAGCAGGTAAATGAATACCAGCAGCTTCAATTTTATCCATGAATTTCGGGCGCAAACCTGTGGGGCGAAGTTGGCCTAAAACACGGCCTCCATCATATCCGGCTTGCTCAAAGACGAATAAATCCGTGGTTGTAATAACATTTCCTTCCATACCTGAAACTTCGGTAATGTAGTTAACTTTCCGAGAACCGTCGCGCATCCGTTCTTGATGAATGATGAGGTCCACAGCGGCGGAAATCTGTTCACGAATAGCCTTGATAGGAAGTTCCATCCCAGCCATCAGCGTCATCGTTTCAAGACGGGAGAGTGTATCGCGCGGGCTATTGGAGTGGGCAGTCGTCATGGAACCGTCATGACCGGTGTTCATTGCTTGCAACATATCCAAAGCCGCTTCATCACGAATTTCTCCAACGACAATTCTATCTGGACGCATACGAAGGGCATTAATTACCAAATGTCGAATGGTTACTTCTCCCCTTCCTTCAATGTTCGCCGGGCGAGATTCCAGCGTAACAACATGCTCCTGACGAAGCTGAAGTTCTGCCGCATTTTCAATCGTCAAAATCCGTTCGTCAGCGGGAATAAAACTTGAGAGAATATTCAAAAGCGTGGTTTTCCCAGACCCAGTACCCCCGGAAACCACAATATTCAAACGCGCTTCCACACAAGCCTTCATAAAATGAATGGCTTCAGAAGTGATGGAGCCAAAATCAATCAATTGCTCAACGGTGATGGGGATTTTTGAAAATTTCCGGATCGTGAGGGTTGGCCCCACTAATGAAATCGGGGGGATTACAGCATTAACCCGGGAGCCATCGGGCAAACGGGCGTCTACATATGGGCTTGATTCATCGATACGGCGTCCTAGAGGGGCCACAATGCGGTCAATAATCCGCATAACATGATCATTACTTTCAAATGCAATCGGGACACGTTCGATCCGACCTTTTTTCTCAATATAGATATTTTTCGCCCCATTGACCATAATTTCCGAAATACTATCTTCTTCCAACAAATCTTGAAGGGGACCAAAGCCTAAAATTTCCGCAGAAATTTGTTCAAATAACCGTTGTCTCTCAGGGCGAGTTAAAACAATTTTTTCTTCAGCCAGGATTTGTTCAAATAATTCTTGAATGGCGCGCCGGACTTCGCCTACTCTTGAGACATCCATGCTCGGATCGAGTTCGGCTAACAATCGATTTTGAACGCGTGACTTTAGGTCCAGATACGTGTTTTGTTGGGGTTTTACACCGGGAGGAGGCATGCGACGCGTTTTTAGAGCGGCAAGACGAGAGTCCTCTGCGGCCTGATTATCTGGGGCTTTTGAGACAGGACTAGCGCCTTGTCCTTGCTCAATACGCTTAAGTAAGGACGACATATAGATTACTCCTTTTGATTTTCACACTACACTTTCAACACGGTTACCTGATTCCATAAACATTGTATCAAAGTCTCCCAATTCCTGAGGACTCAATCGCCTGTTCATCCAGCATGGTTATTCGCTGTCGAATCGCCTCCGCTAATGCTAAAATTGCACGACCAGCGGGCTGAGATTTGGCTTTTCCGTCCATCATAAACGGGACACCCCGATTCATCGCAGGGATTGCGGAACTACTATCTAATGGAATAACAGAGCTAATTTCCTTTTTAAAACTTTCACCTATTCTTTCAGGGGTAATGTTAATTCGCTTATCGTATTTATTCATCACAAAGACAATATTTTCTTTTGCAATGCCTAACGCAGGAGCAAGGTCTAAAAACAATCGAGCATTTGCAATGGAAGGAATATCCTGAGTTGTGATTAAGACAATTAAATCACTGATATCCAGAGCCGCCAGGGTGATTTCATTCAATGAAGCTGTGGTGTCTACAATCACGTAGGCATACATTCTTCGTAAATATTGCAATAATTTTGTAAATTGTTCACCAGAAACATCTTCCGCCTCCCCTGGTTTCGGAGGAGCGGCCAGGATTTTCACCTTGGAATCGGCATGAGTGATCATGACATCTTCGACAACATTGGGATCCAATTCGGAAACACGGGGAGCTAACACACCAATGTGGTTTTGACTCTGCACATTGAAAAAGATCGTTACATCCCCAAACTGAAGATTTGCATCTACCACAGCAACTTGTGTTTCATCATTTTGCAAAGTTACAGCCAAATTAGCCGCCAGCGTAGTTCGCCCAGTTCCCCCCTTGGGACTATATACAGTAATAATCTTCCCAGAAGATGCAGAATATCCCGCACCAAGCGGCCCCGAACCGGGCAATTTAGGTTGCATAACCGCCGCGGATTTACTTTTCTCGTCCAGCGCCATGATCCCTGCTCTTCGCACCGCAGAAATCAATTCATCAATTGTGGGAGGTTTAGTCAGAAAGTCGCGGGCACCAGCAAGCATTGCCCGCCGCATATAGTTGGGATCGCCTTGAACCGAAAGAATAACAATCTGCGCCCAGGAAAGTTTCCGCCGAATCGCCTCAGTTGCCGAAATGCCATCCATATCCGGCATATTAATATCCATCAGAATCACATCTGGCTTTAACTCGGTCGCTCGTTCAATAGCCTCCTTTCCTGTTCGCGCAACGCCCACCACTTCTACATCACTTTCAAATTGCAGTAACTTCCGAATATTTTCGCGAGTTTCGGCAACATCATCTACAATTAAAACCCGAATTTTTTCGGCCATACTTTTTCTCCAAGCAGATTAGGGATGAATCACTCGTATAAAGAATGACTGGCACATTTGAGATTTTCGATAATTTTATCGAGATATTTGGGGAATTACAACCCAACTATCGAGTAATCTCTTTTGTGCCAGTTAATTCGTTTCAGCAATGTCAACAAACTGGTTACTGTTGAGGCTCCACTACTTGATCGTTCAACAAGGTAGGCGGCACAATCAAATCAAGTCGTGGCTCCAAACCGTAAGGTAGTTTGGATGGGACAGGAATTCTATACTGATCGACGAGAAATTGCAGAGTTACAGCCTCAGTAACGATTTGCGATTCATCTCCTGCACTCCGAAGGGCTAACGAAAGACGCGCACCAGGATTAATCAACAGGTAATTTAATGTAACCGCATCTTGGGGAGAAACAATTAAGGTCACGGTATCCGGCACAATCGTTTGTGGGGCTGTCGTCGCGGCCTGATCGCCACCCGTTTCTTCTGCGGGGGCTTCTTCCCCTTCTGGGGCAGGTGTCGGCTCAACTGCGACCGGACTATCGATGGTGAAATTCCCCATCTGCAAAACGATAACGTTTTGGATTAACGTTTGGCTGACCAATCTCGGACGTTGCGATTCAGATGGTACCACATAAAAAGGCTGTCCCAACGCCTGATCTAATTCGAGACGTCCAATCGGGGCAACCGCGCCTCCGGTGATTACCTGTGCCGTTAATGTCTGAATAAGTTCACTGATAGTCAACGCAGAGGCCAATTGATCTGGACCTTCAGTTTGCTCTTGTGTAACTGTAGCCAGTAAGGCAGGGCCAGGGGCCAGGATCGAAGACGAGTTATTCGGCAGAATAGACTGATAATTCGAATCCAAATCAACCATCAAAAGCGTCACAATTACGTTCACATGATCGCCACGCTGAACCCCATACGCTACACTGGAAAGCCGGTCTACAGGGATCGACACCGCCACCATACCCGGTGGAATAAAGATCGCATGGTCAGAACCGGCACTGGACAACCCATCTGCCTGATCCACCAGGACACCTTCGGTGACATAAACTCCCGCTTCCAGATCGTACCGCGCAAAGCTTCCGATGATTTGATCCATATCTTCTTCTAAAACCATCCCCTGAAGAACATCTTCCACCGAAATCTGAACCACCGCGAGTACGTCCTCCGTAATCCGCTGGCCTCGTTTAACAGGTTGGGCAATGACGACCACGGACTCTTTAGGAGACTCGGGAACTACAGGAGTACCTTCGACTCCAACGGTAACAGGTGTGGCTTGTTGGTTTCTAAAGACAACCACAGCCACCGCTACCAATCCTAAAATCAGGATCAAGCCCAGATATATAAATATTCTGCCTCGACGCATATCAGCCTCCTATCAGCCAATTTTGCAAAGTAATATAGATACTTTCCATTTTAATCATTTTATTTATTATCGCCAGTAAAAAACATGATACATTTATTGCAATATAGAACTCACAAAATATAAAGCCCTGTTTTTCACAGGGCCTTTTTTATATCTCACCATCCAGGCTAGTTGCTAAAATACCGGAGACACCATTTTCACAATGGGGATTCGGAAGAAAATCCGTGTGCCATGTCCAAGCACACTATCCAATTCAAAATCGCCTCCAAGCATTTCGGCTCGTTCTTTGATCAATTTCAAACCCAAATTTGAGCGCGATTCCAATACATTCGTATCAAATCCTCGTCCATTATCATCCACACTGACACGGATCTCACTATCGGGAACATCCAATTGAACCTTAATCTCACTCGCTTGACTATGGGCCAGCGAATTGGTGAGCAACTCCTGAATCGAACGAAACACGACCACTTCCAAATAAGGCTCAAGCCTCCGCTCTGTTCCAGAAATGGAAATGCTAATATCTATCCCTGATTGCTCA
Organism: Anaerolineales bacterium; assembly: GCA_013359445.1. GTDB lineage: Bacteria > Chloroflexota > Anaerolineae > Anaerolineales > JABWBV01 > JABWBV01. The sequence goes on from JABWBV010000275.1 coordinate 6,767, forward strand.
CGAACCGCATCAACATACCGTTTTACCGTCGGAACCATGCCTAAATCATCCAACATCATCGGGCGCAGTTGAAAGATAAAATCACGAACTTGTTTAAACGTATTCGTCGCGGAGGCTTTCAACGTTTGTAACTCCTCACGCGCACTATCCTGATCCACGTCAAATAAACGGGTGGCAATTTCGGTCTGCAAAATGAAATTTGACAACGCCTGAGCAGGGCCATCGTGCATTTGTCGGGAAAGTCTTTGCCGTTCCGCCTCTTGTGCCTGAATCATCATCTCGACACTGGTAAATGAATTCGCCGAACCAGGCTGTGTCGAGGCCCCTTTTTCCGTCAATTGCTCAATCTTCTCTAACAAAGTCACATATCTTTTCAGACCCTCTTGTTCCGTTTGCAATTTTTCTAACTGCCCGCGCATCACAAACAAACGTTGCACCGCATCCAACCCTGCCTCATACGCATCGCGTACTTTTTCGCGCGGGGCGGACTCAAATTGAGCGCGTACTTGCTGAATCGTCGCGGTAATGGTCGCGTTTCGTTGCGTCAAACGCCCGACTTCAGCCTGACTGTGTTCAATCTTTCGCCCAATCTCCTTGAGATTTTGTCGGGATTGTTCCAACTCCGTTCGGATGCTTTGCCTGGATGATTCCCAGTTTTCAAAATCGCCAAGACCGTTTCGATCTCCGTCAGTTAACATCCTGGACTCCTAAAAGCTTTAAAAAGCACACTAATTCTCAGTTTCTTGTAAGCGAACCCACCCATGCCGGAGGGCATAAACAGCCGCTTGCGTACGATCTTCTACACCAAGTTTCCGCAATATTGCAGTCACATGGTTCTTGACGGTTTGATGACTGATGCCCAACATCGTCGCAATCTCTTTATTGCTCATACCTTGCGTCACACAAGCCAGGACTTCCATTTCACGTCCTGAGAGTGGGTGGAAGGGGTCCCCTGGATCACTGTACGAACGGCTAGTTTGCCCCAACCGTTCCAACAACCAGTTCTCCATGCCTTCCAAATCAAAGGTTTCATACCCAATCACATACTTACCGTTCGCAACTTCGCGAATCACCTTCATCAGGTGTTTGGGTTGCACATCCTTTGAACAATACGCCGAGGCACCTGCTCGCATCGAGTGAATTGCTTGCTCAATGTCATCATAGCCGGTTAACAATACAGCCTGCGTTGGAATCTTCTCCGTAATCATTTGCCGGGCCACTTGCTGACCATTGATACCAGGTAAATTGATATCCAGAATCGCAATATCCGGCCGCAAAGCCCGTAAAATCGCTAAAGCTTCCTCCCCATTGGAGGCTTCACCAATCACTTCAATATCTCGCTCCAACGACAAAGTTTCTACAACGCCTTGTCGAAACAGAGGGTGATCATCAACAACAACAACTGTAATTTCTTTCATGAAAGAACCTCGAAATGATAATCTCAAACATAAAATGGGATTTGAGGCAAAGTATAGCACATGAGTACTAGCCCCGCAACAAAATCAAAATCAGTAAACTCTGGCACTAGTACCCATTATGGATGCCCTCGCCAGACATACACCGCCATATTCGTGCCCCCTAATGGCAGAGCAAACGCCCCTCCTGTCACAAACACAGCCGCTTCCCCGCTTTCCAATGCTGGATACCACCCCTGCAACGTGATCAAATACCCCGCCCCGGCCCCGTGCAAATACTCCGCCAGGCGAGCCTCATCCCGAATAAAGGGGATCACTTCCGGGGACACCAACCCCGCCAAATCCAGCAAATCGCGTTCCCCAAAATATCCTAACGCCCCAATATCATGCGCCGCAATTAACGCGTCGGCCTCAGTATTTTCCGCCACCCACCGCGCCGTCGCCACCATCTCCGTTTCAATAAAAGCTACATCCAACGCAAACGCCCGCGCCCCCTGCATCCAAAAAAGCACCAACACCACACCCACAATCAGCCCCCACGCGCGCGCCAGCACCCTTGAAAACACACGCGACCTCGGCCATACGACCAATGCCATCCCCGCCAACCCCCACAAAAAAAACACCGGCATCGCAGGCATCAAATACCGCCCATGTTGATACGTGACCGGCAAACGCCACGCATATAAACCCGCATACCCCACCCACCATACCATCCCAGCCAACACTGCCCACCGCCCACCGCCCCAGGCCCACCAGATC
>JABWBV010000276.1 GCA_013359445.1 Anaerolineales bacterium
CCCGCCCATCGAAGTTCCAGCCTCCGAAGCCCCTGCTTACTACTTTGAAGAATTCGATGGAAGTAGCAGTAGCTTTTACCCGGATGAATATCTGTATTTCGTCACCAATGGCCCGGATGAAGTGGATGAAGACGTTTATGTGGACAATGGAAAACTGGTTTTTGAAATTGACACGCGCGATACCTACATCTACCTCTATTACTATCCCTGGCTGTATGAAGATGTCCGTATTGGTTTGGAAGCGGATAATCTCGGCGCAAATAGCCAAAGTGTAAGCCTGTTCTGTCGATATGACCCGGATCGGGGCTGGATCGAATTCAATATTGCGGGCGACGGCACCTACAATATTTTCGCTTACGATATTTTGGGCGGCACCGGCTACAACCTGCTGTTCAACGGTGGCTCAACAGCGATCAACATCGGCAAAAAAGTTAACACCTATGTTGCAGAGTGTATCGGTGAAGAAATCGCCCTCTACGTTAACGACGTAGAAGTGAAAACCATGACCATTCCCAACGCTTACCAATTTATTCGGGAAGGGACCGTGGGTTTCTCTGTTTCTTCTTTCAACTCTGTCCCCGTCCTGGTTGAAATCGAATGGTTCGGGATTGAAGAACCCTAAAATCTAATTACTCATCAAACAAAAGCCGGGCAAAGCCCGGCTTTTGTTGTTTAATGGTAACCGTTCAGTTTGAAGAAGAAAGTTCTAAAAAGGGCTGGGCGGGGGAACGTCATCCCCATCCAGCCCTTTTTCGGGCTAATCTCTCCCTTGCCTGCGTAGTTCCTGAATTTCAAAGTGGGCGTTATGCCAACTTTCTCCGACTTTTGTGGATCACCTGCGGCAAAACTTCCAAAAATTCTGCCACTTCCTTTTTCGTCGTCTCCTTCCCTAACGTCACCCGCAACGATCCCAAAGCCCACTCGCGCGTTAGCCCCATCGCCTCCAACACCTCCGACGGTTCGGGTAGCCCCGTCTTACACGCCGACCCGGACGAACACGCAAACCCCGCCACGTCCAAACTCGTCAACAGCGCGTTTCCATCGACCCCTTTGAACACAAAACTGGCATGATTGGGCAATCGGTGCGTGGGATGCCCTGTCAAATGCCCCTCGGGAATCTCTTCCAACACTTGCCCGATGATCCGATCCCGTAAGGGGATTAGATACTCCGTGTTGCTCTCCATTTCGCGCTGGGCCAGTTCAAACGCCATCGCCATCCCAACGATGTACGGGATGTTCGACGTCCCTGCCCGCAGGCCCAACTCCTGCCCCCCGCCCGTTTGCATGGGAACGAGATGCGTCCCCTCCCGCACGTACAACGCCCCCACCCCTTTCGGCCCATAAAACTTATGCGCGCCAATGGACATCAAATCCACATTCAGCGCACGTACATCCAGCCTTAGATGCGCCCCGGCCTGAACGGCATCGGTGTGCAGAGGCACGCCCCGCGCCCGGCAAAGCGCACCAATTTCGGGAATAGGGTTGATGGACCCGATTTCGTTATTAGCAAGGATGATCGAGACCAGCGCCGTGTCCGGGCGCAGATGGGCGGCCACGGTGTCGGGATGAACCACCCCATACCGGTCCACCGGCAAATATTCGAGTTCAAACCCAAACAGATGCGCGAGTTGTTCGGCAGTGTGGGACACGGCATGATGTTCGACCGGGCTGATGAGCAGATGATTGGCCCCGCGTAGTTTCCGCGCCGCCAGCGCCGCCCCGCGTAGGGCCAGGTTGTCGCTTTCCGAGCCACAGGAGGTGAAGATCACTTCGTTCGGTTTGGCGTCCATCCAGCGGGCTATCGTTTCCCGCGCGGTTTCCAGCGCGGCTTCGGCTTTTTGCCCGAATCGGTGAATGGAAGAGGGGTTTCCGAAGGTTTCGGTAAAGTAAGGGAGCATCGTGTCGAGCACACGATGATCAACAGGAGTGGTTGCGGCATAATCAAGGTAAATTTTACTCATACAGCCTATTATACCTATCAGGGCGAAATTCTCAGCATGTTATAATCCAGGCCTCGTATTTCGTAGTCCGTGAAGTAATACGGACTACACACCACGTTCGTAATTACTCAAGTTTATTGAGTGGAACTCCAAAAAGGATAAAAGGGGGGATCTACATCCCCCCTTTTATCCTTTTTGGGGGACCTTCCTACTCTTGGTGAGTAATTACCCACGTTCTATGTTTCAAGGAGACTCTATGGTACAAAAAATCAAATTTGGCACCGATGGTTGGCGGGGTATGATCGCCGAAGATTACACCTTTGCCAACCTGCGGCGCACGGCCCAGGGCTTTGCCGAGTATATGATCGCGCAAGGGCGTGGCCAAGAATGGATTGTGCTGGGGCATGATAAACGTTTCCATTCCGAAAATTTTGCCGCCGCCGCCGCGGAAGTCCTGGCCGCAAACGGGTTACACGTCTACCTGACGAACGGCCCCACCCCGACGCCCGTGATTTCTTACGCCGTCGTGGCCAAACACGCGGCGGGCGCGGTCAACATCACCGCCTCCCACAATCCGCCCACCGACAACGGGTTCAAAGTCCGCGACGAACACGGCGGAGCCATTGACCCCGATGGGTTGAAAGAAATCGAAGCCCGCATCCCCGACGACGAAAGCGCCGTCAAACGCGTTTCGCTGGCGGAGGCAAAAGCCGACGGGCGGGTGGTCGTGTTTGACGCCGCCCCGGATTACATAGCACATTTGAAAGATTTGATTGATCTGGAACCAATCCGGGCGGCGGGCTTGAACGTGTTGGTGGACCCGATGTGGGGCAACGGCGCGGGCTGGTTCCCCCGACTTTTAGACGGCGGTGCGACTCGTGTGACCGAAATCCACAACATCCGCAATCCGGTCTTCCCCGAAATGAAACGCCCCGAACCCATTCCCCCGAACGTGGACGTGGGCCTCGCCAAAACCACCGAACTCGGCGCGGATGTCCTCCTCATTCTCGATGGCGATGCCGACCGCGTAGGCGCGGGCGACGAAAATGGCACCTTCCTCCACCAACTCCAAATGTATGGGCTGATGGCGTTTTATTTGCTCGAGGTGCGCGGCCAGCGCGGGCCAATTGTCAAAACCATTTCGACGACCAAAATGCTCAACAAACTCGGCAAAATTTACGACGTTCCCGTCCACGAAACGGGGGTGGGCTTTAAATTCATCGCCCCGAAGATGATCGAGACCGACGCCATGATCGGCGGGGAAGAGTCCGGCGGGTACGCGTTCCGGGGCAATGTGCCCGAGCGGGATGGTATTTTGGCCGGGTTGTATTTCCTCGATATGATGGTCAAACTGGGTAAAAAGCCAAGCGAACTGCTTCAAATGCTCTTCGACAAAGTGGGCGCGCACTACTATGACCGGATCGACTCCCGTTTCTCCGGCGACCGCGCCGCCCGCGAACAAATCATCCGCAACGCCAACCCCGCCACCCTCGGCGGCCTGAAAGTGACCGGGCTAAACACCCTCGATGGCTACCAATTCCTGCTCGAAGACGGCGGCTGGCTCCTCATCCGTTTCTCTGGCACCGAACCCCTCCTCCGCGTCTACACCGAAACCACCCACGGCGATAAAGTGCAGGCGGTTTTGCAGGACGGGCTGAAAGTGGCGGGAATTTAGGAGTAACGAATAACGAGTAATTTACTCATAACTCGTTACTCATTACGTTTCCCCATGCTCACCGACACCCACTGCCACCTTGACCTCGAACACTTCGACCCTGACCGCGCCGCGGTGATGGCGCGGGCGTGGGAAACGGGGGTCGAGCGAATCCTGATTCCCGCGTTGGACGTGGATTCCTGTCGCCGCGTCCTGGCCCTGGCGGATACCGATCCCCGCCTGTTCGCCGCCATCGGCATCCACCCGAACAGCGCCAAAACCTGGGACGATCAGACGCTGGACAGCCTCCGTGCCCTTGCCGCACACCCGAAAGTGGTTGCCATTGGCGAAATCGGTCTGGACTATTATTGGGATTTTGCCCCGAAGGAAGTCCAACACCCTGTTTTGCACGCCCAACTCGCCCTCGCCGCCGAACTGAACCTCCCCGTCATCATCCACAACCGGGATTCAACGGAAGATGTGCTGGCGATCTTGCTGGCCTGGCAAGCCGGATTGAGTGCCTCTAGGCATCCGCTCGCCGAACGTCCGGGGGTGTTACATTCGTATTCTGGAGATGCGGAGGCGGCCCAAAAAGCCCTGGCCGCAAACTTTTTGCTCGGTGTAACCGGCCCGGTGACTTTTAAAAATGCCCCGGCCCTGCAAGCGTTGGTGACAGACCTGCCATTGGAGAGGCTCCTGATCGAAACCGATGCCCCCTACCTGACTCCCCACCCTCACCGAGGCAAAAGGAACGAACCTGGGTATGTGAAGAGGGTTGCGGAAAAAATTGCTGATTTACGCGGCATAACGGATGCCGATGTCATTCGACAAACGGGGGAAAACGCGGCGCGATTATTTCGTTGGCTTTGAAGCAAAAAACCCCGCTTGACGGGGTTTTTTGCTTATTGGGGGAAATGGCTCACGGATGGGGCTAGAACAAGTAGTTTTCCTGTTTCTTGGGGGGGAGGTCAATCGTTTCATCATCCTCGGGCTGGTGTTGTTCGTCTGTGGGGTTAGGAAACCCGATGCGTAACCGGCACCCACACCAGGGACAGTTCCTAAATGCCGCACCCTCGTAGCGGGCGTCTTGTGCCCATGCAATCGTAAAGGTGTTTTGGAGTTTGGGCCAGCTTCGTAGCCATTCTTTGCAATTACAGGCATACATTTGAGATGCTCCTCGCATTGTAATTTCGTCATTATTCAGGGCAGAGATTAGCGCGAAAGTTTTTTTAGGCCAATCTCTATCCTGGCTGAGTAGTTAACTGATGTTACGCAAGGTGCGACGCACTTCCGAGTAATTTTTACCCGGCGTCGAAGGCTTAATCCTGGCTTTTCTCTAGGGTCAAGTGCGTGTCGCACCTGCGTCGCACCGAGTCCGTGCGTAACATGTGTAGTTAAATTATTGCTTACAATTCATACAACGCTCAAAAAAGGAAAACGATTCAAATTGGCATGACGCCGACAGAAAGGGTGAAGTTACCCATGCTTCCATCTTTGGTGAAGAAGACACTGGGTAGGGTCAGAAAAATATGTACATTCTTTACAGCGAACCACGGACGGGCGGTGATGGAGATTGGTCTTCACGATCAAAGACGCGGCCTGAGGGGGGACGGAAGGGCGGATGCGATGGCACTGGCCCGGGAGAAGGGTATGGCTATCATACGCAGTTAATTCCTTTTCCACAACGGCTCCATCTTGTAGAAATTCAAGGATCAACCGCCCCTGGAAAGGAAAGTACGTTTCCGCACTGCCGGGGTGATACCCAGGCTCGTCTGCTTTTGGGGCATCTTCTGGGAGGACGGAGAGTAAAATTCCTAGGTCTTCGCTCACAAATCCGTAGTCGTGATCGAGCCGTGTCCCGCTGAGATACACGGCGCTTTGCCCGGTTTGGCGCATTTGGGCGAGTAGGGTGTTTAGGGCGTGGTGGGGTGTGGCGAGGGTTTGTTGGATGAGCGCGGTTTGTGCTTGGTACATGTGTTCGGGGGCACGTTTGACGACTGGTTTGGTGAAATACAGGGTCACGTCATCGTTCAGGGTGAGAGGGTCTCCGTAGTTGAGCCATGCCCCATGTGCGAAGAGGCCGCGTCCATCGGGGACGTATCCCCGTTTGATATATAAAATTTGTGCTTTCCCGTAATCGTGCATTAGCCCCACCCCAATCCCAGCAGTACGGGACCGTTCGGCTATACGTCGTTCAGCCTCGTCCATCAGTGCGGTGCCAATACCGCGGCGTTGGTACTGCGCCAGCACATTGAAATCGACAATCTCTGGAATTTTTTCTGCCCGAAACGGGGGGTAGTCCGAGGCCCAAACGATGGTCAGATAGCCGGTGAAATGCCCTGCCCACTCTGCGACAAGCACTGTCCGTGTCCCGGTCAGACTCTCCTGCAAATATGTTTCGTATTGGGTGACAGGTTTTTGCCATCCCTGGGCCGCAAATGCCGCAGAAATGATCATCGGGTCTTGGGGGGTGAGTTCTCGAATTGTAAGCATGGGGGGAATTTTTGTCGAAAATATTTTTCACCCCTGACTTAAACGTTGACCGCCAGGGTGAGGGGGGCACCCTGGCGGTCAACAATTGGAATTCTATCACCTGGACAGGATATGTCAAGGGTTTTTTGGAAAATTGAGGGATGAATTTTTCAGGGAAGACTTTCACACGCCATGCCATCCGCATTGCCATCTAGTTGATGAATATCGCCTACGCCAGCTTGTATACAGGCGGCGTGACAGGCCTGGGCTTCTGCTTGGGTCGTGAAATCTGAGCAGTTGAGGGTATTTGCCGTACAACTGCATGGGGCGGGGAGTGGTGTTACGAGCGCACCTTCGGGGGCGGTCGGTTGGAGGACGGTGGGGGGTGGGGTGGCGTAGGTACGCCATAAACCCGCGCGGTTCGTTTCGGCAATTGCCTGGGCCATTTCAAAGGTGGCCTGGCAGGCAACATTGGGCGTGTAGGCCGACGCGCGCGCATGACCTTCTTGCACCAGTTGATAATTCACAAAAATTTCCCCTACCAAGACATAGCGCAACAGGCGTCCAAAATCATCTTTGTCACCCAGGTCTTGGATAAGCGTGACTTCCTGTCCGGCAACGAGAAGAATATTTTCGTTGAGGGATAGGCCGCCGTAATCTTGATCGGGTTCAGGGGCATCGATGCCGATATAGCGTACTCGAAATTTTTCTCCATTAATTTCTACATCAATGGTATCCCCGTCTACGACGCGGCTCACGATTCCGATTTGGCGCAGGGTTTCTGTGGGGAGGCAGGCTAGAGGGGAAAAGGGGGCGGTGGTGGATGTGGGGGCGGTACTCAGGGGGGGCGAGACATTTTCGTTGATGATCTGTACAGATTGAAGGCTAAAGCCGCCTTGAAGCAGGAGAAAACTCCACACCAAGACATGGGCTACCCCTGCACGGACTTGATATCTGCTTTTTCGAGACCCCAAGGCCGCGCTCAATGCCAAGATGAAAAACTGGCGAAAATTGATTTGGGCATAGGCCTCTCGCTGTTTTGCGATGGCGTTTTGTTTATCTTGCAAGCCGCGTAAAGCGCTCCGTGCCGCCGACAAGCTATTTTTGTTTCGTTCACGCAGTTTGGTTGTGGCCTCTCGAATGTCAAACAAGTCTTTTTCCAGGGCCACCTTGTTGACGATTTCTTGTTGCTCCAATTGAGCGATTTGCGCTTGATGTTCCTGCACCAGGGCCTCCAGTTCTGTTTCTGGGAGGGTGACAGGTTGGGTGGTTTGTAATTCGGCTTCGATTTCCTGCCGCCAGGCGAGGAGGGCGTTGATCGTTTCGGGTTCAAGATCGGTTTGGGCCAACCACTCCGCGCGGATGTCTTGGGCGCTCAGAATCTGATGGGGGGTGAGGCGCGCGAGAACCTGCGCGCGATGTTGGGGATCAAAAAGTTCGGGGAGGGTAGCTTCCGTTAGCTTTTCGGCGGATAAGCCCTCGCGGATATACGTCGTTTGTAACTGTCGTAGGGCGGTTTGCTGGGTTTCACGGTAGGTGCTATCCAGTTGGCGCCGCATTTCATTTATTTCGGCTAATTGTTCTTGTGCCTGCGTATTTCGCTTGGCTAGATAGGCTTGTTCGTTACTCTCCAATACACCCCGCGCTTCTTCCAATTTTTCGATTTGTTGGGCGGTGAGGGCTATGCGTTCGCTAAGTTTTGCCTGCTCTTTCTTGAGTTTCTCTTTTTCTTCGACCTCAGGCTGAGTGGAATAACGTGTCCACAGGTAGCTCCCGATCAAACTTAGCCCCGCCAAAACGCCAAAGAAACTGACCAAAATAACCCAACTTAAAGGCGTAGACTTTAAATACCAAACATTGACCCCGCTGATCAGCACAAAAATGCCTTGAATCAAAATTGCCCCGCGAATAGTGCGGGCTTCATCTTTTAGCTCGCTCAGAAAGTCCTTTTTTGAAAACACACCGTTATCCACAAGTTTACTGGAAACCAAATTTTCTTGATTCCAGTTTGCTAAAAAAGAGGAAAACCCATTTATATTACAAACGCTTGAAAACCCCTGGAATCTTCAGTAGGCGCAGGAAATGGCCGTCTAAAAAACCTCAATTTGCTTCATACCGTTAAAATGCCTTGGGGCCTCTCGCATACGCACAACAGATGTATAAATTTACATATCTGTAATTTTACCTCGATTCCTCGTAACTTTTCAAAAAAGGTGGGGCGGACTTGTCCACCCCACCTTTCCCTAAAGTTTTGGGTGATAGGCTGTAACTACTCAGGCAGGGCAGAGATTAGCCCGAAAAAACAGGGAATCCTAACGCCCGACAAGGGGCAAAAAGAGCGTCATTATTTCCAAAAGAGGCCAGGGTTCTGACGCCATGCCGATCACTTCAATCTCATTCAAGGCGGCCACCTCTTGCCAGTGCCAACGGCCTGAAATCGCCTCAACGGTAAAGCGCAATTGATCGATGACCAGCGGCGTATCCAAAACCAACAACGTCCCCCCGTTTTCGAGCGGTTCGATCCGATTGATACTGAAACTCTCCACCTCAACCCCCTGCCGGTAAAGCTTCAGCGTCCCTGCTTCAACATAGTAATCGCCCTGTTCTTCGGGCGAGCCAAACCCGCCCCAATCCCCCCCGTTCGGTGGGGGACCCACGAGTCGGATCGACGAGACCAGCATCTCGGTCGGCCAGGAGAGTTCCACCCATTCGCCCACCCCCTGATCTTCCGCGGCCAGCCAGCCCGTTTCATTGTCCATGTAGAGAGCGTTGCAGAATAGCTGAGAAAAAAGGGGTGTTTTGTGAGAAGATTAAGGTGTCATCCAATAACTTTTCAACAAAACACCCATGCCGATTCTA
>JABWBV010000277.1 GCA_013359445.1 Anaerolineales bacterium
GAAGGGGGAGTACCGGTTACAGCCGATTTTTGTGGAAGATTTGGCGGAATTGGCGGTGCGGGAGGGGCAGGGGCGTGAAAATAAGATCGTGGATGCGATTGGGCCGGAGACATTTACGTTTGCGGACATGGTGGGGATGATCCGCACGCAGATCGGGAGCCGGGCACGGGTGCTTGCCCTGCCGCCAGGGTTGGCGTGGTCGCTGGCGCAGATCGTGGGGTGGGTTGTGAAGGATGTGGTATTGACCCGCGATGAGGTGGTTGGGCTGATGGATGACCTGCTCGTGACGAATTCGCCGCCCGCGGGGAAGACGCGGTTTAGCGTGTGGGTGCGGGAGAATGTGCAGTTTTTGGGGGCGCAATACGCGTCGGAGTTGGCGCGGCATTATCGTCATCCAACGCAACAACGCGTTTAACCCCTTTCGCCAACCGCTTTACCCATTAAAAATTCCGCATCTCCTTTCTTCCGCGACTCAAGATTTAAGTCGCGGAAGAAAGGAGATGCGGAAAGGATTTGAAAAGGTGTTTTCTCGCGCGAGGCCCATGCGCGTCATAAAAACATCGTTTCTCAGGGCGGTTTTCTCCGTTTTGCAGTTCCCCAAAATTCGCATATACTAAAGGGATGGATGCCCAGCCCTACCTCCCCGGAACCCCTCCCGACGCTCTCGCCACCCCACTCGCCCGCTTTTTGCCCCCGATCCCCGCGGGAATAGGCCGGACCTGGCTGAACGCGCCCTACCCGGCAGGAACTCCCGGCACTTCCGGCGCGTGGATTCTCGACCCCTTCGGCGCGTCCCCCGCCCTCGCCCTCGAACTGGCCCGCGCGGGCTACCGCGTCCTCGTCGCCGCCAACAACCCCATCGTGCGTTTTCTCCTCGAAATGCACGCCACCCCTCCCCGCCGCGACGAACTCCTCGCCGCCCTCGAAAGCCTCGCCTCGGCCCGCAAAGGCGACCCCCAAACGGGCGAACGCCTCGAACCCCACCTCCTCAACCTCTACGCCACCACCTGTGCCCAATGCGAGGCCGAAATCTCTGCAGACGCTTTTCTGTGGGAAAAAGAGGGCAAAGCCCCGTTTGCCCGCCTGTACCACTGCCCTCATTGCGGGGATGAAGGCGAATTCCCCACCACCGAAGCAGATGCCACCCGCGCGGCGCGCTTTACCGCCACCGGCCCCCACCGGGCGCGCGCCCTCGAACGTGTCCTCCCCCTTCACGATCCCGACCGCGAATACGTAGAAGAAGCCTTGCGCGTTTACCCGCCCCGCGCGGTGTACGCCCTCTTCACCCTGATCAACAAACTGGACGGCCTGCCGATTACCCCCTACCAACGCAATCTCCTCGCCGCCCTGCTTCTCGTCACCTTCGATCAAACGAATACCCTCTGGCCGCACCCTACCGCCCGCGCTCGGCCCAAACAACTGACCGTCCCCCCCAAATTTATCGAGCGCAATGTGTGGCGCGCCCTCGAAGCGGCGGTTCAGGCCTGGGAGGTGTCGGCGCGCGCGGTGCCCCTCATGCGTTGGCCTTTCCCACCGGCCATTGATGAAAAAGGTTGGGGCGAGGGGGGGGGCATTGCCCTTTTTGAAGGCCGTTTGAAGGACCTCGCGGAGGCGTTGCCCACGCACATTCCCACCGTCGTCACCGCCATTCCGCGCCCCAATCAAGCCTTTTGGACGCTCTCAGCCTTGTGGGCGGGGTGGCTGTGGGGGCCGGAGGCAATGGGGCCGTTCCGTAGTGTCCTGCGTCGTCGCCGGTATGATTGGGCCTGGCACACCGAAGCGCTCCACGCCGCCCTGCGCCGGTTACAGCCCCGCCTTGCGCCTGGTACCCCGGTCTTTGCCCTGCTCCCCGAAGCGGAACCCGGCCTGCTCACCGCGGCCCTCGTCGCGGCAGATATGGCGCGGTTTAAATTGACCGGGTTCGCCCTCCGCGCGGGAGAGGAACAGGCGCAAATGACGTGGCAGGCAGGCGGAAGTGGGGAAACGATGAAGTTGAAGGATGATCGGCGGGGGGCCATCCTGCGGAATGCCGCGCAGGATTTTCTCCGCACGCGCGGGGAACCGGTTCCGTACCTGAGTCTGCACGCCGCGGGGTTGGTTGCCCTTGCAGGACAAGAGGCGTTGGTTCCCCCAGCGTTGGAACCGGGCGACGCGACCACGCACGTGCGCGATTTTTTGGAAAAGACGTTTTCGGAGGCGAATGGGTTGGCGCGTCTGGGGGGTAGTCCGCACGCGTTGGAGGTGGGTAAATGGTGGTTGGAAGATGTGGAGGGGGTGGATGAACCCGTGAGTGACCGCGTAGAGCGTGCGGTGGTGGACTTTTTAACCGCATCTCCGGGCCAATCTCTGACTGAGATCGAACGGGCAATTTGCGCGGCGTTGCCGGGGTTGCTGACGCCCGAACAGCCGTTGGTGGCCGCGTGCCTGGATTCGTATGGCGAACGGCATCCGGGGGACAACGGGTGGTATTTGCGAACCCAAGATCGTCCCTACCGGCGTATTTCCGACGCGGACGAAGTGCGGGGTCTGTTGATCGAGTTGGGCGAGCGTCTGGGGTATGTCGTTACCCCCCGCGCAAACGTGGTTTGGTCATCCCCGACGGGGGAGGTGGCCCGATTCGAGATTCAGCTTTCCGCGGGGGTGGGAAAAATGACCGGGGAGCCTTCTTTCTCCCCCCTGGCTTTTTTAGTGATCCCCGGTGGGCGGGCGAATTTGATGCTGTACAAACTGCGCCACGACCCGCGGTTGGGGCAGGTCGGCTGGCAGTTTCTCAAGTTCCGGCATGTGCGTGCGCTGGCAGAAAGCGCGGAGATCACGCGGGAGAACTGGCAGGAGCGGTTTGCGCTGGACCCGTTGACGTATGAGTCGGCGCAGATGCGGTTGTTATGAAACTTCCCTGTCCCATTTCTCCAACATCGCCCGATTGACCGCCGCACCCCCACATACAATAAACACTACTGGCTCCCGTTGCGCGGACGAGACGGTAAACTCTGCCAACGGCTCGGCCCGATCATACCCCGCCGCGAGCGCCGCGCCGCACGCAGGTTCGACGAGCACCCGATGATCGTCCGCAAAGCGCATACAGGCGTCGAGCGCTTGCCGATCCGACACCAGCCATGGGATGATTTCATGCTGATGGGTCAGTTCCAACGCGCGGGGAGTGACACGTTTCGCCCCGAGTGTGACCGCAATCGAACGAATGGCATCGAGCGTGATCAACTCCCCCGCCCGCACTGCCCCCGCGAAGGACGCCGCCCCCTCTGTTTCCACCGCTAACAGGGGCACATCCGCCCAACCAACCCGCTGTAACCCTTCCACCACCCCGCACATCAACCCGCCCCCCCCGACCGAGAGCACGATCATCCCCGGTTTGACCCCATCCTCGACAAGCTCATCCACCAGCGAACTGTGCCCCTGCCAGACCACCGGATCATCGAAGGGGTGGACGTAGGCGGCGCGGGTCTCTTCGGCCAACTGAGTGGCGAACGCGTGCGCGTCATCCCACACCATGCCGTGGACGATGACCTGGGCGTTTTCGCGCATGATCAACTCCTTTGCCCGCGCGGACGTGGTTTGCGGGACGACGATGGTCACTTCCATGTCGAGTTTGCGCCCCGCGTTGGCAACGGCCAGCCCCGCATTCCCCCCCGACGAGCAGACCACGCGCCGGAGGCCCCGCGCGGACGCGTCCGCACACGCCGCGCCCATCCCGCGCGATTTGAACGACCCGGCGGGTTGGAAGGCTTCCATTTTGAGCAGGACTTCGGTGCCGAGAATCTGACTGAGGGTGGGGGATTCCCAGAGGGGGGTGCGGACGTGGAGTGGGGACATGGGGGTTCTCTTTTTGTCGCGAAAAAAGGAGATGCAGAAATATTTTCAGGAAATTTCTGCGTCTTTTTTATTTCCGCGACGGTTACTTAAGGTAAACAAGGCAATCCCAATCCAGACGACGTTGACCGCCACGGATGGAAACGCGCCATAATAGAGGGAATTGGTGGTCAGCAGGGCACCGCCAACCAGGTTGAGCAATTGGTAGTTAAGTGAGTCGCCCGCCAGTTTTTTGCGGGAGACGAGAAAGTAGGCCAGGAGCAAACAGACCGCTCCGACCCAGCCGAGAAGATCAATGATCCGTTGGGGGTTCATTCAGGGTTCCTTCGGGGCCAGCGGGGGCGGCGAGGCCGCTGGCAGTGGTAAATTGCCAGGTGTAAGTGAAGGGGGTGCCATCATATGCGCCGCTGACACTTACGAGGATGGTGGTGTTGGCGGGGAGGGGCTGGGTGGGGTAGATTTGAATGCCTTTGTGCCCGACGGGAAGACTCGTGTCGGCGGTGTGGGCGAGCGTGGTTCCACCGAAGGTGATGAGGCTGGAGGAGGTGTAGGTGGGAGTTGCGCCAAAGTATTGCCAGTTGATCGTGATCGGGTACACCTCAGCGGGGACATCGATTTGGTTGGGGGCGGGGTAACGGATCGGCCACCCGGGGTAGCCATCGTCGGCCCCGGAGTTGAAGGTGGAGAGGACATCCAGCGCGGCCCCAGCCCGATTGTTGCTGGCGGTATAAAATCCATACCCGAACGTGGGCGTGGTGGGGTAGAGCAACCACAGCCGGTGCCCGACAGACCCCATCCACCCTTCGATCGTATGGTGAACCTGCCAGTAGGGTTGGAAAAATTCTCCGCCTAACCAGGCATTGCCATTCCCCGCACAGATTTGTCCGGCCTCGGAAGCATAAGGCAGGTTCGGGTTCTGGTCGTGGGTCAGGTCGTTGTTTTCGGCCATGTAGCGGGCGTGTTCCCAGCAGTTGTTGTTGAGGGTGGCGTTTTCTGTGACCGCGGGGACATCTGCAATGGCGCGATAATAGTTGACGTATGCCAGCCAGTTGTTCGGGTCCACGGTGGGGATGGGGGTTGGGGAGGCGGAGGCTTTTTGAACAAGCGGCAAATAAACATTGGGGTCTGGCGTGCCGCCTACTGGGGCGCCAAGGGCCAATTGGCGTTGAAAACTGGATAAAAACATCAGCGTGAGTACCAACAGACTCAAAAGACCGACAAGAGGGCGAAAGGGCGTTTTCATGGGGACTCCTTCAGCGTTACGAGATGCCCACCTGTGAAGGTCGGATCGTCCGTGACTTCGCGGGCGGCAAAGGGGGGAATGGGAATGGGCTGTGCGGCAGTTTGTTCGTCGAGTTCAAGTTCGCACAAGATCAGGCCGTGGAGGGGGCCTTCAAATACGTCAATGGCATAGGTTTTGCCATTGAATGGGTAGGGATAACGGCGCTTGCAGAGGGTAGGGCCTTCGAGGTAGGAAAGGGCCTGAAATTCGGTTTCGTTCAGGTAGAGGTTGGTGATGATCGTTTCCAGGCCGGTGCCGGTGGGGGGATCGTATTTCTGGGTGAGTTTGAGGGCGGTGACGTTTCCGGTCTCATTCTCCATCCGGCGGAGGCGGAGACGCGTGCCGGGAATGTACCGGTCGATAATGCGGGTGTGGGGGCTGTCCGGGGGCAGGTCGGGAGGAAGTTGAGTGAGACGGTAACGACGTTCGCGTTCGATACGAGCGTATTTCATTTTAACCCTTTCAAAAACGCAATCTTCTCCATCGTCTGAAAATTCTGTCCACCTTCGTGGTTGTTGTAGGCCCAAACACGGATTTGTTTGGGGCCGGTGTAGTGATTGAAGGCGGCGTACACCGTGCGAGGGGGACAAATGTCGTCCATCAGGCCCACGGAGAACAGGGCGGGGGCGTTTGCACGCGCGGAGAAGTTCACCCCGTCGAAGTAGGACAGGGTTTGGAACACGGTTTCGATTTTGTCGCGGTGGGTTTTGCAGTAGTGGGTGATTTCGCCATAAGGATGCGTGTCCACGATTTCGGTGGCGACGCGGTAATGGCACAGGAACGGGACATCCGGCAGGGCGGCGAACAGGTCGGGGACGAGTCCGGCGACCGCGAGGGTGATCCCCCCACCCTGACTCCCGCCGTTGAGGATGATCCGGCTGGCATCCACCAGCGGGTGGGTGCGGGCGGCTTCCACGGCGCGGACCGCGTCGGTGAACACGCGGCGATAGTAGTACGTCTCCGGGCGCAGGATGCCCCGCGTCATAAAGCCAGGATAGTGCGGATTGCTCCCATCCGGCTCGGGATCAGGGGTGTCGCCGGGTCGCCAGGAACTGCCCTGCCCGCGCGTGTCCATCACGAAGTGGGCGTACCCGGCATTGGGCCAAAACAGCCATTCTGCCACATGTCCGCGCCCCCCGCCGTAGCCAATGTACTCGACCACGCAAGGCAGGGGTTCGGTGGCGTTTTTGGGGACGAGAAACCAGCCTTTGATCGGTTGCCCGCCGAACCCGTTGAAGGTGACATCGAAGGTGTCGAGGAGCGTGAGACCCGCGTCAACAGGTTCAAAGGTGGGGTGGAGGGGAAATTGCCGCGCCTCGGCGAGGGTGTCTGCCCAAAAGGCGTCAAAGTCGGAGGGTTCGGTGCGAGCGGGAAGGTAGGTTTGAAGTTGGTGGAGGGGGAGGTCGAATTGGGCCATAAAAAAATTTCCTAGAAATAAATAAAATGTGCCTCCAAAGGAGGCACTGGCATCATGGGAAAGGAGTTAAGGTTTGTTTAGATAATCACTGATCATTACAAAGTATTGTTTGTAATCACGAACGAATGGTTTTAGTCCTTGAAAAACGATTTGATGGTCAATTTTTTCGTAACCATGAATCAGACGGTTTCGCAGTCCTGTTGTTTGAGCCAGCTTTGTGACAAGCGCTTTTGGTAATACCCCTATTTCTCCCATTTCTTCAAACGTGCTGAAATAGGTAGTGGCAGGTTCTCTGCCCGAAGCATTGATAAATTCTCGATTGATGTCACTGGCAATTTCAACAATCAGCTCGATCAGTTTTTCAACGGCATGGCGTTTGACAAAATCGGCTTGATAGGTTTTTAGGTCAACACTTGCCAGAGTTTCGATTTCTCCCAAGTATTGTTGTAGGTCACCTAATTTATAAGTAAGAAGGATTTTATTCAGCGAAGGCATGGCGCATTTCCTCAGCCCGTTTTGAAATAAATTGGCTTAAGTCATCACGAAATTTTTCGGTATCCCAAAAATGGCGTACCCGAAAAGACTTCCAGTTCTCCCATACATTTTCTTCGGCCTCAAACAGGAGGACCCCTTCTTTGGCAATTTCAAAGTCCAGGACAGGATTGGGATAGTTTAGTACGGTCAAATCCACCTCCCGGTTGAATAACTGGCTCAAATGGCTCCAGAGCGCCATCCGTTTGGCTTGGGAAAGTTTCTTTTTCGACAAAATGCCAATATCGAAATCACTTTCTTCCCGCAGAGTTCCATGCACAGCGGAACCAAATAAAACGATTAAACTGAGTTGATATTTGGTAGCAAGCGTTTGCAATGGGTCTGTGTTGGGCAGGACGGATGTATTCATATGAGCGATTTTATCATAAGACTTTCCGCACTCACCTCCGTTCATCGGTGTCCGCTCGTGGTTCTACATGCACCGTCACCCGGTAAATATTCGGAAACCTCGTCAGCAAATCGCGCTCAATGTTTTCAGCGACAGTATGGGCCTCGGTCAGCGGCATCTCGGCGGGCAGGCACAGGCGGACGGCGACGTTGGCGTGGTGCTGGGAAAAGTAGATATTGAGTTCCAGGATGTTCTCCCCCACATAGGTTGTAATCAATTCCCGGATTTCCGCTTCAAATGCCGGATCAATCCGGTTTTCTAACTCAATCACCTCCCGGTCGAGCGGCTCCAAATGGGTGATGACCGTGTTGGGCCGGGTCGAGGCGGCATACACCCGCTTCTCAAAATCTTCGGCCAGATCGTGCGCCTCGCCCAACAAAATATCGGCGGGCATTTCCAAATGCATTTCCAGCGCATAGCCGCCCTGTTCGTTGTTATGAACATGCAAATCGTGAATGCCCAACCCCATCCCATCGGCGATCTGGCGCAGGTCGTAGGCAATCCGATCCCACCGGGGCGCTTCCCGTTCTCGCGCGGGTTCAATATGCACCAGCACGTCTACCGCATTCGGAATTTGCGCCTTAACCTGTCGCTCCACCTCGCTCGCGACCGCATGGGCCTGCTCCGTACTCATCCCGGAATACACTTTGACATGCAAATCCACAAACACTGAATCCGACGTCCCCCGCGAACGAACCCGGTGAACATACAACACCCCCGGCACACCCTGCGCGATGTGCTCGATTTGATCGGGGTCCACCGCCACCGCGTCGGTCAGTGCTCCGGCAGAATCCCGCAGAATCTCGACCGCGGCCCGCAGAATCATCACCACCACCCCCGCGGCGACGACCGAATCCAGCCACGGGAGGCCGAGCCACACCCCCGCCAGACTCCCCAACACCGATAGGGTGACGAGCAAATCTGTCCGGGTGTGCGCCGCGTCGGCGAGCAGGATTTCGGATTTGAGGCGCTCCCCCGCGCGGCGTTCGAGGGTGTAGATCAGCACGTTGACGGGAAAGGTCAGCGCTACCAAAATGACCGTGAGCGGCGTCAGCTCGGGCGTCCCCCCTGCGGAAAAGCGTTCGACGATCGATTTGCCGATCTCATACGCCGCCACAAACAACATCCCCCCAATGGCAAGTGCGCCGACCGTCTCGTAGCGCCGGTACCCATAGGGGTGGCGTTCGTCGGCAGGGCGCTGGGCCAGACGAATGGCCGCTAACCCGATGAGATTGGACGAGGAATCGACCAGCGAGTGAAACCCGTCGGCCACCACGGCTAGTGCCCCTGTCACGGTGCCAAGCACAATTTTCAGGATGGTAACCGCCAGATTTGCGGCAAGCACTTGCCATAAAACCCGGCGTACTTCGGTGTAGTGTTCGGTTCGATGTGTCATGTGGAATTAACAAACCACCCCATACTCAAAGATTAGCCCGAAAAAAAGGGTGAAAG
>JABWBV010000278.1 GCA_013359445.1 Anaerolineales bacterium
ACGCGTGAAGGATATGACAAACTTCAAAAGGAGTTAGATTACCTTCGCAACCAAAAACGCCAGGAAGTTGCCGACCGTTTGCACAGCGCCATCGAAGAAAGCAACCGTCTGTCGGAAGACCCCGAATACGAAGCCGCCAAAAACGAGCAGGCTTTCGTGGAAGGCCGCATCCGTGATCTGGAGTTAATTCTCGCTCAGGCGCGGATTATTGAGGATGATGGCAAACATCTAACAACCGTTCAAGTTGGGGCGAAAGTCACCATCCAGGAAAACGGGGGGGATCCAGAAATTTACACCATTGTCGGCGCCGCAGAGGCGAATCCTCGTCAGGGTCTCATTTCCAATGAATCCCCGCTGGGCCGTGCCTTACTCGATAAAAAGGTTGGCGATCTCGTCACCGTCAACGCACCCTCTGGAGCTTTTAAGGTCAAGATTACCTCCATTGACTGATTTCGTTCACAACTCAAAAAGCCCTACGGAGTGCCGTAGGGCTTTTTTTTTCCTCCAAACTTTGATATAACGATTCGGCAAATCAACAAATCAGCAAACCAGTAAACTAGTAGACTGTCAAAGATCATTTTTAGGTTCGTAGTGGCGGTTTCAACCGCTCAAGACGACTACTGAAGTCGTGACTACAAACATAATTTTCAGGTTTGACGGACTACTAGTAAACTATCAAACTTTCACGTGCTCATTCCTCACCATCCCATGACCTTCAACAAACTCGAACAAATCCGTCTCGAAAAACTGGAACGCCTACAAGCCCAGGGCGTCGAACCCTACCCCCACCAATCCCACCGCACCCACACCAGCCGGGAAGCCATCGCCGCGTTTGAAAAGACCGAACCCGCCGAGGGCACCGCCCCCGTACAAGGGGCCACCCCCGTCCGCGTTACCCTCGCGGGTCGGATTCGCTCCCTGCGCCCGATGGGGAAAATCGCCTTTGCCCATATCGAAGACGGCACAGGCCGCATCCAACTCTTCTTTCGCACCAACGATGTCGGCGACGAAGCCCTGAAAATGCTCGTCAACGATTTCGATTTGGGAGATTTCATCGAGGCGGAAGGGGAAATGATGCGGAGCAAAACGGGTGAGATCACCTTGCGGGTGTCCACCTTTCGTCTGCTTGCCAAATCCATCACCCCTCTCCCTGCCGCCAAAGACGAAGTAGTAGACGGCGAAGTGATCCGCCACGCGGGCCTCACCGACCCCGAAACGCGCTACCGCCAACGCTACGCTGACCTCGCGGTGAACGCTGAAGTTCGCCAGATTTTCCAAACCCGCGCGGCCATTTTCCGGGCGATGCGTGAGTTTATGGATGCCCACGGCTTTCTCGAAGTGGAAACCCCGATCCTGCAACCCATCTACGGTGGGGCGGCGGCGCGCCCCTTCACCACCCATCATAACCAGCTCAAACAAGACCTGTACTTGCGGATTTCCTTCGAGCTGTACCTCAAACGTCTGTTAGTCGGCGGCCTCGAGCGGGTGTACGAAATCGGGCGCGACTTCCGCAACGAAGGCGTAGACCGCACCCACAACCCCGAATTCACCATGATGGAGTTCTACTGGGCCTATGCCGATTACCAGATGGTCATGGACTTCACCGAGCGGATGGTGCGCCACATCGTCGAGCGCGTCACGGGTGGTACCACCATTACCTATCAGGGGCGCGAAATTGACTTCGGCCAAACCTGGGCACGGATGGATTTGCGCGAAGCCGTCATCGAACTCTCCGGCATCAATGTGGATGACTTCCCCGACGCCGACAGCCTCCGCGCGGAGATGCGCCGCCGCAAAATCGAGGCCAACCCCACCGCTCCACGCGGCAAGCTGATCGAAAACCTGGTGGGCGAATTCGTCGAACCCACCCTGATCCAGCCCACCTTCTTGTACGACTACCCGCGCGATGTCTCCCCCCTCGCCAAAAGCAAACCGGGCGATCCCTCCACCGTCGAACGGTTCGAGGGCTACGTCGCCGGGTTTGAAATATGCAACGCCTTCACCGAACTGAACGACCCGCTCGATCAACAAGCCCGTTTCGAAGAAATGGGCCGCGCCTACGCCAAAGACGACGACGACCGCCACCCCCTGGACGAAGATTATCTCCAGGCCATGCGTTACGGAATGCCCCCCAACGGCGGCTTTGGCATGGGCGTAGATCGGCTCGTAATGCTCCTAACCGATCAGGCCAATATCCGCGAAGTGCTTCTGTTCCCACATCTTAGGAAAACCGAATAATGCCCCGCCAAAACATCTCCTCTGGAACCCCCTGGGAAACCCTTTACGGCTACTCTCGCGCCGTCCGCATAGGCAACGTCGTCGAAGTCGCCGGAACCGTCGCCGCGGATGAAAACGGTAAGGTCGTCGGGGCCAATGCCTACGAACAGGCCAAATTCATCTTCACCAAAATCGAAAAAGCGTTAGCCGAAGCGGGCGCGTCTCTCCAAGATGTCGTCCGCACCCGCATGTTCCTGACCGATGTCGCCTTCATTGACGAAGTAGGCCGCGCCCACGGCGAAGTTTTCCGCGACATCCGCCCCACCTCCACTGCCCTGCAAATCTCGGCTTTGATCAACCCGGAAATGTTGGTAGAGATTGAGGTGACGGCTTATCTGAAGCCATAATTTTTAAGCTACCTTTTCAAACAAAACACGTCGGGATATTCTAAATTTATGACCATACAAGGCCAATTTAAACTTAACATGGATGGGCTGTTAGAAGTCCTGGCCGGGAGTCTTTACTCAAATCCGGTTGTTGGACTCCGCGAATTAATTCAAAATGCCTACGATAGCTGTACCCGTTACAGCATAGAAGGGCATCAAAACTTCCAGCCTCGAATTGATATTGAAATCAAAGGGGAAACCCTGATGATTCATGATAATGGCTCTGGGCTGACTTTCGAAGAGATCGAAAACTATTTGACCACTATCGGAAGAAGCTATACGCGCGATCTCAAATCTCACTTAGAACTATTCGAACTCGAAACCAGTCAGACGTTAATCGGACAATTTGGGTTTGGCTTTCTAAGTGCTTTTATGTTAGCCGAGCGCGTCCTGGTTGACACTAAATCTTTCCAACCAGAAACTGAGCCATTGCGGATGACGGCTGGCGGAGGGGACTCTTTTATCGTTGAGGCTGGTAATCGCAAAACGCGCGGTACATCCGTAATTCTAGATGTCCGCCCGGAAGCTAGTTTTCTGCTCGAGCCGGAAATCCTTTCGAATAAAATTCGTCAATTTGCCAATTTTCTACCAATCCCCATTTTCTTGAACAGAAAATCTGAACCTGAAAATGAGATGATTGCCCCCTGGAATCAACCCGAGCCTGGCATTGCAATTGTGGAATTTATTGAGCGTGAATTTCAAATGCCTCCGCCGCTGGCTATTATTCAGCTTCATCCACATACGGAAATCGTTCCTCATGGCGACGCGATTGAAACCCCTATGCATGGGTTCCTTTTTATTCCAGACTCCACTGTGGCTTCTGTGCGTGAGTATGGAGATTTACAGGTGTATATCCGGGGCATGTTTATCACGAATATGGAAAGGGAACTGCTTCCTCCCTGGGCTAGGTTTGTACGTGGGCTAGTTGAATCTCCCTCTATATACCCCACCGCTTCGCGCGAAGCTATCCGGCGGGATGAAAACTTTAGAATTTTGCGTGAGGCTCTAGGACAACAGCTTACTACCGCTCTACATAAAATTCAGCAAGAAAACCCACTATTGTGGAAACAAATTGTGCGGGGGCACGCCGATATCCTGACCGGGTGGGCCGTCCGAGATGATAGCTTTTTTGAGCAAGTTGCGCACATTTTGACCTTTCGTACATCCCGTGGACAATTGACTCTGCCAGAGTATTTGGCACTTACACATGGAAAGTTATATTACGTCACCCGTGAAATCAAATCGTTACAAGAAAAAGTGTTAGCAGAAGGGAACTCTTATCCAGTTATTGAAGCGGTTTGGTTCGCCGTACGCCCCTTCTTAGAAAAATATGTCGCACAAAATAGCGGGCTTGAACTCATTTCTCTCGATGAACACCCTACCGTCCTCTTTCAAGAAGTCTCCGGAAATGAATTTTCCGCCTTATTAACGGTCTGCAAAACCCTGGGCATCCCGGCCCGTGTAGCGGCGTTTGAACCTGCTCAGGTTCCTGCCCTGCTTATTCATCCCAAAGATGCTGAAAAGTGGCAAGAACTTAACAACGCTGTCGAAAATGATGAAATTGACCCCGCAATTCTTGATCTAGTCTCATCATTTTTGAACTCACAACCTCAAAAAGAGAACGAGATCGAAACATTATATCTGAATGCCCGTTGTTCTTTTATTCATGAGTTAAAAAGCCCCTCGGTATCAAATACCCAACAACAAATCATGATTACCCTCCTCTATCAAGTCGCCCGCCTTTTTTCAGGAAAGACGATGACGCCTGCTAATGTCATCGAAGCCTTTAGCACCCTCACTCACGCTCTTGGAGAATTAATCGTATGACAGAAGAAATGAAACCGGAGAAAAGAGAATTAACTGGACGGTTTTTTTCCTTAAGGTGGCAATGGCATGATTTTTGGGATACCGACCCAGATCGTTCGATTGCGATGATCGAGGAAGCAATAGGAATTGCAGAACAATTAGAACAACCTATATGGGTAATGGAATGTCGCCATTGGTTAGCGCAGGCTATTGTGTTCAAAAAGCGCGATTATGCACGTGGCTTACCTTTAGTGGTTCAATCCGCCGTAGATGCAAGTAAACCTACCTTTCAAGGGTGGCGCACCCGCATTTGCCTTTATCAAGACCTGATCGCTGCTTATATCGGGGCAGACGCGATTAGTAACGCGACTATCATTGAGAATGCACTTTCCCGGATGCAAGCAGAATCCCCGCCAGAAGCACAATGTACGCGATGTCTTCTGGGTGAACGTACTTCTTTTGAACTCAAACAACACAACCTTGAATACGCACGTCTATCTGCACAGACTTACCTCAGCAAATCGAATGAACCGCATCATCAGTCGCAAGCACAAGCTTATATTGCCCATTTATCTTTTCTAAGCGAAGATTGGAAAGCAACATTGAAACACGCCGAAGCGGCGGAAAAACTAGGAAGCGAGGCCGATAATCAGGATATTGTGGTTGAAGCCTTGATTCATCAAGCAATTGCCCACCTCAAATTGGGGGATCTAAACGTAGCCAAAGCGTGTTTTTCACGGAGTGAAGCCCAACGAAGTCTTTATGGAATCACTTTAGATATTCAATATTGGAATACACGAGTTGCTTATTTTGAGGCTTTGAATGATCTAGATAGCGCCATTTCATCCCGAAAAGCGCATCTAGATGCCATTGCAGGACATGGCGCGCTCCGCGAGGAGGCAGAAGCGCTCATAGATTTATGCCGTTTGCAAAAACAAGTAGGTGGAATTGCGCCAGAAACTATTCAGAAAGCTCAAACAGCCATTTCTGCACTTAAAATCCCGGCAGATTTACCCATCAAACTTGCCCAAATTACCGAAAGATAAATTAATTCGGCACATTGTGTCTTGAACTTTCGCCCTCCCCTCGTTATAATCGCCCCCATTCAAAAAACTGACCCACGCGGAGACCAGTACCCGCCCAACTTTTCAGAGACCTGCCGGACGGTGCAAGGCAGGAAGGCAAGCGACGAAATCCCCTCCGCAGAATCAAATTCGCAGAATTTGATCGGTCGCTCTCGCAGGAGGCCCTCAAAAGCCTGTAAGAGAGCCGGGTTCGCCCGATAGCGCGAATGTAGAGGTGTTGTATTTTATACAACACAAACGCAGGTGGCACCACGAACGCCCCCCTCGTCCTGCAAGACGTTGGGGGGCGTATTTTTTTACCCTTGGAGGTGCTCCCATGTTAGATATAGCTTTATTCCGCGACGATCCCGAACGCGTGCGTACCGCGTTACGCAACCGCCAAATGGATCCCGCCCCGGTGGATCAGGTGATCGAACTCGACACCCGCCGCCGGGACCTCATCGGCCAGGTCGAAGTGCTCAAGGCCGAGCGCAACAAAGTCTCGAAAGAGATCGGCAAAATGAAAGACCCCGCCGAACGCCAGGCCAAGATTGAGGCGATGCGTTCCGTCGGGGATCAGATCGACGCGATGGATGCCGAACTGCGCGAGACCGAAACCCGCTTAGACGGCCTCCTCGCCACGATCCCCAACCTCCCCGATCCTCGTACCCCCGTCGGGAAAAGCGAAGATGAAAACGTTGTGCTCCGCGTGGTGGGGCAGATTCCCACGTTCGACTTTGAACCCAAACCGCACTGGGACCTCGGCCCCGCGCTGGGGATCATTGACTTCGAGCGGGGGACGAAACTGGCCGGGTCGCGGTTTTACGTCCTGAGCGGGCCGGGCGCGCGGCTTCAACGTGCCCTGATCGCCTACATGCTCGATCTCCACATCCGCCAGGGCTACACCGAAAAGTACCTGCCGTTTATGGTCAAAAGTGAAGTGGTGTACGGGGCCGGACAACTCCCCAAATTTGCCGACAATTTGTACAAGGATCACGAAGAAGATTATTACATGGTCCCCACCGCCGAAGTCCCCCTGACCGGGATGCATATGGGCGAAATCCTGACCGAAGACCAACTCCCCCTGCGCTACACCGCCTACACCCCCTGTTTTCGCCGGGAAAAGATGAGTGCCGGGCGCGATGTGCGCGGCATCAAACGCGGTCACCAGTTCGACAAAGTGGAAATGTACGCGTACACCACCCCCGAACAATCGGAAGACGCCCTGCAAAAAATGCGCGCCGACGCCGAACAAACCTGTGCCGACCTGGGCCTGACCTATCAGGTCAAACAACTCTGCACGGGCGACATCGGCTTTGGCTCGGCGATCACCTATGACATCGAAGTGTGGGCACCCGGCTGTAACGAATGGCTGGAAGTGTCGTCGGTGTCGAACGTGGTGGACTTCCAGGCGCGGCGGGCGAACATCAAATATCGCCCGGCGGATGGGGGCAAGGTCCGCCTCCTGCACACCCTCAACGGTTCGGGCCTCGGCCTGCCCCGGACGTTGATCGCCGTGCTGGAAAATTACCAGCAAAAAGATGGCTCGATCATCGTCCCTGAAGTCCTGCGCCCGTGGATGGGCGGGATAGACGTGCTCCGGCCTGAATAGACAACCTGCGTTCGTAGTGAGGCACGCCAGTGCCGGAAGTCGGCACTCCGAAGACTACGTGCCTCACTACGAACGCAAACTTTAGAACTCTTCAGATGGTTTTGCGTACAGATTGATGATGAACTTTGAACCCCTTTTTGAATTTCTCAATTCCGCGGCCAATGTTTTAATGATTTTGGTTGCAATCGTCAGCCTGTTGGGGCTGGTTGTCCCGATTTTCCCTGGTACCGTCATCATTTGGATTGTGACAGTGGTTTATGGCATCCTTAACGGATTTGGGGTGGCGGGGGGCATCCTCTTTGCCCTCATTACTGTGTTGATGATTGTGTCCACCCTGGCAGATAATATTTTGATGGGGGCCAAGGCGCGCGAAAACGGCGCATCCTGGCTCTCGATTGGCCTTGCGTTGGGGACGGCCATCATCGGGACAATGGTCTTCCCCCCCATTGGGGGGCTGATCGGCGCCCCTCTTGTCTTGTTTTTATCGGAATACAACCGGGTGAAAGATCGCGAAAAAGCCCTGGCGACGGTGAAAGCGCTGGCGTTGGGATGGGGATGGGCGATTGTTGCGCGGATGGGGATTGGGGTGGTGATGCTGGGTTTGTGGGCCGTGTGGGCGCTTTTTAACCGGGGGTAAAGAACGACATCCCTACCCCCAAACGTTCCAGGCCCTGTTCGGCCCAATGTTCAACAAGCGGTGAATCGCCTTCTTGAATGGCGGAGAAAAAGACGGGGATACAGCGTGGGTCTTTGATTTCCGCTAACGCGCGGGCGGCCTCCACACGGGCGGCTTGTGGCGCATTTTCCATCACTTCTATCAAGGAAGGAACGGCTTCTTTCCCAATAGCGACCAGGGCATTCGCGGCCAGGCGCATGAGCAGAAGATTGGAGGTTTTCATGGCGGCGATGAGGTTGGGAATGGCGACCGGGTTAGGGTGCAAACGCAGGCCCGTGGCGGCACACTCGCGTACAGAGGCCTCCGGATCGGAGAGGGCATGGCGCAAGTGCGGAAACACGCCCGGATGATCAATTTCTGAGAGCGCGTAAATGGCCCACCAACGAGTATCGGCATCGGGAGCGGATACCAGTTCCAGCAAATGGGGAATAACCTTGCTCCCTAACCGCGAAAGTTCAAGAACCGCCTGATGGGCGCGGTCATCATCTCCACTCGTGAGGGCAGTGAGGAGGGCCGGAAGCATTAATACTCACAGGGAGGGGGGACAGGCAAATCATTTACGGCCACGTTTTTCCACTTTTCGCCTTCTTCAATAAGCATGATCGGAATCCCGTCACAAATCGGGTATTTGTAGCCCGAATCGGCGCAGACGAGCCAGCAACCTTGCACGAGTTCCAGACGACCGGGGTCAGTTCCTTTGTCGGTATAATGGACAGCGACCGGGCAACGGAGGATTTCGAGCAGGTCAGGATTGATGGGGAGAGTTTGAGAGGGGGTCACGGAATAACTCCTGGGTGAGAGAATAGCTGAATTATACCGAACAAAAGCCCCAAAGGGCCGCAAAACCGTAATTACTCGCAGGGCGGGGTTAGGTTTCTCACAATGAAGGGCGGATCTGGAATTTCTTTTCCCCACCGTGGAAAAAGCACGAAGATTGGTTCAAGCTTGGTGTTTGAACCCATCCAAAAACGCCAGCCTCAATTATCTTGTTTGGCTTCTTTGGGCAAATCCGTGCCCGGTCCGTACTCGTAGATTGCGCGCCAGGGTTGGTAATGCGTGTTAAAGGTGTCTGCGTGAA
>JABWBV010000279.1 GCA_013359445.1 Anaerolineales bacterium
AGTTGCGTCTGCATCGCACCGTATTGGCTAATCAAGGAAGTTTGTTTTTCTTCGAGGCGGGTTTCGGTGCTGGCAATGTTATCGTTTAGCTCGGAAATCTGGCTGTCAATGGACTCCATCGCCTGGTTTAAATACCCCGTCGAGGAACCGGTGAACCGTTCGAGTTGGGTATCGAATTTCGCCATCATGCCATCGAGCAGAGAAATCACGTCGTCGAGGTTGTTCTCCAGGGCGTCGTTCAGTTTGTAGGAGTCGGAGATAGTCGCTTGCAGGTTGTCGTTGATGCTCAGGCCGATGTTCCGCAGGTTTTTGTATGCGCCGGAGTTGGTCGAACTGGTCATAAAAGTGGAAAACAGTTCGCTCCGCAAATTGGCGAAGGAATAATCGTCGGCCAGCGTGCCTCGGGTGTAAGTGAGGGTTTGCCCGTTGTTGACCGCACTGACGGCGGTTTTGGCCTGTAAATACGTCTGGATATCATTAAATTGTTTGACAAACGTCTCGACCGCAGTCCGGGCTGTGGACATGTCGCTTTTTACTTCCAGGGTGGCACTTTTGCCCTCGGCGTCGGCGGTGAAGTTGAGGGTGACGCCGTTGATCACATCGGTCAGGCCAGTGTTGGAAGAGCGGGTGAAGTCCAGGCCATTGACGCTGAACGTGGCATCTTCGGC
Source organism: Anaerolineales bacterium (assembly GCA_013359445.1). Taxonomy (GTDB): domain Bacteria; phylum Chloroflexota; class Anaerolineae; order Anaerolineales; family JABWBV01; genus JABWBV01. The sequence goes on from JABWBV010000279.1 coordinate 669, forward strand.
GGTTTGCAGGTCGGTGGACGTAAAGCCCAGGCCCACACCGTCGGAGTAAAGCATCGTGTGGGCGGTACCGGTATGCGCGGCGGTGAGGATCAACTGTTTGCCCACTACGCTGGCGGCCACGTCTCGGCCTACGGGTTGGTCCGCGGCATTGATTTTGGTCGCGATGTCGAGCAGGGAATCACCCGTTTCGATGCCAACGCCCACGCCCGCGGCAGTGTAGTCGAAGGTGGTACTGCCCGGCGTGCCCGCCCCGCTGAAGGTCAGTTTGACGCCCCGGCCCGTGTCGTATTCGCCCGCGGTGACTTTTTGCCAGGAGGAGGTAAAACTTTCGTCGCCATCGGAAATGGAGAGGGTGTTTCCATCCCCATCTTTCAGGCGAAATTCGAGAACGCCATCGTTATCGCGGGTTTCGACGGTGTACGTGCCGGTGCCGAGTTCGTTACCGCTTGCGAGAGCGGAGGGAACCGCGCCCGTCACGGTGGCGTTCCCCGTCAGGGACACGTCTGCCGTCCCGGTTCCGCCGAGCCAGAAGGTGCCGGTTTTGCCCAGGGCTTGATCGGCGCTCGTTTGGGCGGCAGAGGCGCGGCGTTGGGCTTTGGCGAGGTTGGTCACGGTCAGGTCGTATTGCCCGACGATGGCGCTTTTGCTGGCGGTGGCCTTGAGAACGGTGGTATTGGAGTCGGCGGGGGTGATGCTGGTGGTGCGTCCGGCGGTGAGGGCGGTGGTGGCGGTGGAACTCCGCAAGGCTTTGACGGCGTCTTGCAGGTTTTCGAGTTTGGTATTGAGATCGGAGTACGCGCCCCGTTTGACGTTGAAGGAGTCGCGCTGGGTCGTCATCCGTTCCAACGGTTGGCGTTCAATGGCCATGAGGTTGGAGATCAACGTGGTGAAGTAGGAGTCGAGGGCGGTGATGGTGGTCATGGGAAGGGGGAATTGGGAAGGGGGAATTGGGAATTAGGAATGGGGAATTGGGAAGGGGGAATTAGGAATTGGGAATGAGGGGGAATTTGTTGGAATTGGGGGGAATTCCCATAGGTTCCTACGAGTTCCCACAAGTTCCCATCTTAGATCGAACTTCGGGGGGCGCTGGCGCGCCCCCCGATTCTTTATCGTTCGGGTGTTATTCAGTTGTGGGGGCCGGTTTACCGGAAGAGCGAGAGGACGAATTGCGGGGCCGCGTTGGCTTGGGAGAGCATCGCCGTCGAGGTCTGTTGCAGGATGGAGAGCTTGCTCGCTTCGACCTGTTCCTCCGCCATGTTGGCGTTCATAATCCGGTTGTAAGCCGCTTCGACGTTCGCATGGTTGACGGTGAGGGCTTCTTCTTTGAAGCTCAACCGGGCGGTGAAGGCGCCGACCTGACCGAGGGATTGTTTCACGATGTCGAGGGCCGCATCCAACCCACCACGGGCCGTGGCGGCAGTCGTCTCATCGGTGAGGGTCAGCAGGGTGTCGTTCAGGCCGAGGCCCGTGCCAGAGGCGGCAGAACCGCTTCCACCTACGGGGTCAAAACCCTGATTGGCATTCACGTCGCCCAACGCCTGGAAGGAGAAGGAGCTAGAGCCGCCATCGGCATCTACGACAAAGCTCAGGGCGCTGGTGGCACCCCCGGCGGAACCGGAGTTGGAACCGAGCAGGTTGACGCCGTTCCATTTGGTCGTGCCGACGATGTCGTCAATCTCATCGCGGTAGGCCCGCAATTGGGTTTGGATAGCGGTGAATTCATCCGCACCCAGGGCGTCGGTTTGGGCTTCCAACGCTTTGTTGCGCATCTTGACGAGCACGTCCTGGACTTTCTTCAGGCCGCCTTCCATCGTCGCCATCACGTTTTTGGCGTCGCCGATGGAGTTGATGGCGGTTTTCATGCCCTGGCGGCGAACATCAAAGCCCGTCGCGAGCACTAAACCTGCGGGGTCGTCAGCCGCTTCATTGATGCGTTTTCCGGTCGCCAGACGAGTCTGGTGCATTGCCAACTGGTTGTTGACATTCTGCATTGCGTTGAATGCATTCAGGGCGCCGATATTACCGGCAGTTCGAGAGAAATCTACAGTAGCCATGGAAAGAACCTCCGTGTTTTGGTTGTTTGAGGGGTCCGTCCCTCAATTTGTTGTGTTGAATTCATTATCGTCCGGGGGGAGGGGAACTTGAGGGGTTAGGGCGTAAAGTTTCTGTAAATGTTTTTGGGGGATTTTTTTCACCACGAAGGACACGAAAGGCGCAAAGGTTTTTTAAAAATTATCTTTGCGGTCTTTCGGCTCTTTGGGAAATTCCCAAATGACCTATCCTTTTCCCTGGCCTGGGGATACTATTTTATAGAGGATCCTCACCTTAACCCTGTCGAACAAGGATGTACATGGAAGAAACACAGGCGATTATGCGGTTGAAAAAGGGCGATTGGACCGGGCTGGAAACGCTGGTGCATCACCACCAGCTCCCCGCCCTCCACGCGGCGTACCTGATTGTGCAGGATCACGCCCTGGCGCAGGACATCGTGCAGGAGGCGTTCATCACCGCCAGCCAGCGCATCGCCCAATTCGATGAAACCCGCCCGTTCCGCCCCTGGTTTTTGCGGAGTGTGATTAACGCCGCGCTCAAAGCGACCAAACGCCAAACCCGGTTCATCTCCCTCAACGGAAACGACACCGCCGAAACCGACGAGATGGCGAAGTGGCTCGCCGACCCGGACGCCGATCTGGAGGCGTTCATCGAGACGAACGAAACCCGTCAAACCGTGCGGTACGCACTGAAAAAGCTCACCCCAAAACAGCGCGCCGTGCTGGTGATGCGTTTCTACCTGGGTATGACGGCAGACGAGATCACCCGCGAGTTGGGAAGTTCACTCCCTGCCGTCAAGTGGTCGCTCCATGCGGGTCGCGAACGCCTCCGCCAATTGTTACAGTCCTTCAACGACGAAACTTGACCCTTTCCAATGCGTCTAAGGTAATTCGGCACGCCGGGGGGTTAAACCCCCCGGCTACAAAACGACGCAGGATAAATCCGGCTGTATCAGCCCGATTTAACGGGCGTCGTTGCGTAGCCCGGCGACTTCATCGCCGGGCGGGGCCAACATGAAGAGTCTCACACGAGTACAGGATTTTGTTATGAACGAACATCCCCTCAAAAAAACCCTCCGCCATATCGCGGAAGAAGAATTCCCTCCCGGCACGGATCTATGGCCGGAGATTCAGCAGGCTATGGAAAGGGCAAATCCAAAGAGGAATGAAATGGCTATCCGTTTTTCAAATTTCACGCGCGCCGTGGCTTTTGGCGCAATGTTAGTGTTGTTGACGTTGGGGTTGGCATGGGTGTTGTCGAGTGCCGGGCCACAGCCTGTGGCATCGCCAACGGCTACCCCCGCGATTACTCAAACTATTTCTTCCGAGGAATTGATTACCGAAGTTCCAATTCCATCTTCCCAATACCTCTTTGATGACCCACTAAAAAGTTTCATCAGTCATCAAGAAAGTTCCCTCCTTTTTGGCCCCGGGTGGTTGCACCTGAAAACCCAAATCCATGACCCTCGAGCACAATTACCCAATGGGGTTTTGATCGCTGAAGAGTTTATCCAGGAAAATTGGTATTTGCTCAATGAGCAAAGTCAAGTTATTCAAAGCATTTCAATAATGACAACTTTGGATGGAGAAATCATTCAAGTTGTAGTTATTACAAATGGTCTCACACACAATTTGACCTTTGGCACAAGTGGTGTATCTGATCCTTTTACGCCGGATCTTTTTTATGGTTTTGTAAACCTTATAAATGACTTAATGGTTAGCCCCGTTGAACCCAATCCTGCTAACAAGTTTATTTTCACGGAACTATACAACGAAAACAAAACCGTTGGATATAAATTTGTTTTACATACAGAAGAAGTTGAGTGGCAAGCTATTCTCGATTCCGATACCGGAAAGTTGACGAGCTTAAATGAATATCATTTCTCTGGCGATCCTCTCAGGAAAGATCTCTTTTCAAGTTATACACCTGAGATTCAGGAACGCGTCGATCAGCCCCCGGCGGATATTCTGGCTTATCTTGATATGGAATCTGTCCCGTATACAGATGGAACGCCATCCCTGCCCGCTCCTGTAACTTACATCGTCCAGGAAGGCGATACCTGTCTTCAAATTGCTACAATTTATAACGTTTCGGTACAAAGCATTATCACCCTCAACAAACTGAGTTCAAGTTGCACGTTAGTAGTCGGTCAAGAACTTCAAATTCCAACTCCAACCCCAAGTGCAAATTACCAAATCTATCGAAATAGCGGTATCGAAAAAATCCTGGCCGGTGATCTGGAAGGCGGCTTGTTAGATCTTGACAAGGCCGAAAAAATCCAGGGATTGGATGGAGACGCGGCCTATTATGCCGACTTAGCCTCTCAATATTTACTCGGAGTATCTTTCTGGGAAGTAGATTGGGAACAGGCTGTTTATTACTTCGGGCAAGTAGCCCATTGGGAACCTGGTCTCCATGACGGCACGGGTTTTACTGCCGGAGACCGCTATGTGACCGTCCTAGAAACCTATATCTCTCAACTTATAAACGAACAAAATTGGTGCGAGGCTTTGCGATACCACAAAAAATTGGAGGTGTTCGATCCGGCTAAAGCGACTGAGTCCGTTTTCCAGACAACAAGAACTGAGTTAACCGACCAATGTTTAATTCAAAAACCGCCTCTAATTTCGATGGACTCTACCTCAGAAACCATTCGCCAGGCCTTAATTGACAATAAGGCAAATTGGAGAACCATTTTTGTAGAAGTGATGATCACTCACACAGATGGTAATGCTACAACCCTTACTTACGGGCGCGTTTGGTTTGTGACCCCGGATAAAGGCCGAGGAATGTATGACATCCATAACGATAATTTGGTAGATCGTTTTGTGTTTACAAATAATACGATCCAAACCACTTTTGACTTCAATCCCGACGCCGAACCCAGATGGATCGAGACCACCCAAATTCTGGACACCCTGCCATCTCCCCTTTTGAGCATTCTTGATCCCGGCCCAGCATTTGCGATGAACGGAACGCAATCCAGCGGGGGTAATTTCAACCCGACGGGAACTGAAACTATCGCCGGTCGCGAGACTTTGATCGTTGAATGGTCAGATGATACCGGTGTGTTGAAAGACCGTTTGTGGATCGACATTTTCACAGGGGTTGTGCTGAAATGGGAAAACCTGCGCGAAGGGTATCTTGATACCTTAGACGGAGAGCAGTATTTGATGGACGCAAAAGTCGAGGTGCTAGATGTTTTATACGATGAAAAGTACTGGGATGAAATGTTGTTCAATCCGATGTTGCCGGATGAACCCATTTACATGAAATATCCATAATCCAAAAAAGCCTCGAAGACTCCACTCGTCCTCGGGGCTTTTCAATTTTCAACAAAATTCCCACACCGATGATTACGAATTCATCGTCAAACCAAACTTGTTGAAATGCGTTCATTCCCGCCCCATTTTTGAACATTACCAAATCGATCTGACAATCCGCTTTCGGCCCGCCGTGGGCTGAATCCCCCGGCTACAATGCAACGCCGAATGAATCCGGCTTTCTTAGCTCGTTTGAACGAGCGCAGAAAATCCAACAAATTCCCCCTATTTCCCCCAAACTCCGGCAAATCCCAACCGCCCCTCCCATTCATAATTCACAATTCACCATTCATAATTCCCCTCCCCACCTCCTCATACACCCCCACAATCCGCTCCACATTCTCCTCCGCCCCCTGCGCCAGCCCGAACAAATACGGCTCCCGCGCCGCCTCCGCCTTGTAATCCGCCAAATGATCCACCATATCCAACAGCACCCGCTCCCAGGCGGACGCCGTATTCTTCACCAGCCACCCGTATTCGCGCAAATCTTGATACGGCGGACCCTCACTCGCCACCCACGGAATCTTCATCACCAAATACTCCAACACCTTGATCCAGCTCCGCCGCTCGTCATACGCCCCATCCAACGGAGCCAGGCCGATGTCGAACTGGCTCAACACGCGAGGCCACGCGGCATGGGGCACCCAGGGTTGTAACACCTTCTGCGCGGGGGGCAAGGGTAACTGCTCAAAAATCCGCGTGTCATTCCCGCAAATCATCACCTTCACCTGCGGACGCACCCGGCACACCCGTTGCAACGCCTGCAAGACATGACTCCCCGTAAAACTCTGCAAATGCGACACACTCCCCCCCCACCCGATCACCACCCCCTCGCGGGGTTCAAGTGCAACATTCTGATAAGGCTCTAGATCAATGTAATTGGGCAAATAAAGCATCTTCGTATACGCCTCCCAATCCCCCACCAGCCGTTTGGACGGCGTCGTCGCCGCGTGCACCAGCCGCAACCCCCACTTAAACTGCGTCAGCGGCGGGGGGTCAATCCGCTCCATATGACCGTTCGTCCCCATCGCCTTTACTCCCTCCACCCAATACGCATAGCTCGGATTACTCGCGGGCATCAAATCATAGGCATCATCAAAATCGGCAATGATCACCTTATCCCGCGCCTTCCAATGCTGAATCGCCGCCAACACCGGCCCGATCAGGTTGCGCTGAACCACGATCACCTCCGCAGGCGCGCACACTTTCTCCGCTTCCGGGGAAAGCCGCGCAAACTCCAACAAACTCAGCAACGTCGCCGTGTGCCGCCCCGCCCGGTTAATCGCCCGCGCCGGAACCGCACACCGCCACTCACTACAATTCCATTCCTCAGGCGAATCGGCATATACATAAACGATCTTCATCTTGATTTCCTTTTCGATTCAATCGATCCACAAAGTCCACTAACCTCACTAAGCTTTTTCCTTCGTGCTCTTCGTGTTCTTCGTGGATCGCCTCTCCGCTTCAACGAGTTCCCACCACGCTTCTCCGATCACACTCATTTCGCGCGCCGCCGCCTGTACCTTCCCCGCTCGGCCTAAATCGCGGCGCAACGTCGGGTCGGTGATCAACCCGTGCAACAGCGTGTACCACTCCTCCGGCGAATGGGCGATCAGCCCCCCCTCCGCCCACGCCGTAAATGCCGGAACCGCCGACGCCACCCAGGGAATCCCCCGCACCCCCGCCTCCATCAACACCCGGTCCGAACACGTCATATTGAACGGCGTCTGCCGCATCGGAGCCAGCAAAATATCCACCTGACCCAACAAATACGGAAAATCTTCATCCCGGAAGTTATCTTCCGCACTCGCAAGGGGCAAAAATAACCGCCGCGCCTCCGGTAGCCCCTCAAATAACTGATACACCTGCGGATTCCCCACCACCACCAACTGCGTCTGCGGAAACTCCCGCAAAATCCGCAAAATCATCCGCCGCGCCGGGGCCACATCCTCCACCTGTCCGGCCACCAACCCCAAATTAATCGTATGCCGGGGCGACGAAGGCTTCTCCCACAACCGATTTCCCTGTGACCACCCCTCCGGGATCACCCGCACCTGATGCCCTCGATTCCGCAACATCCCTGCCAGTTCCTCCCCCGACACCAATACCGCGTCCGCCATCAACAACGCCGCCATATACAACCGCGCCTGTTCTGGCGTCCCCAACCCAAACCCCTGCCCAGCATGGTTGCCCGGCAACTGCTCAAAATCCAAATCCACATCCACCACCAACGGCACATCCATCGCCACCCTTTGCGCCAACGCCTTCATCAAACTCGGGTCCGCATGAGGCCGATGGGCGATAATCACCTCAAACGCCTCCACACCCGCCGAAACCCCGGCCTCCAACGCCACCACACACCCGCGACTTCGCAACCCCTCCGCGGCCAGCGTATGCCGGATCGGAATCCCCACCCCAGCCGGACGCACAAACAACACTCTCGCGGGGGCACGTTTCCCAGACGTGGTTACACCGTTCGTAGTCAGGCACGTAGTCTTCGGAGTGCCGTTTACGCCGTTCACCCGCCCCATCACCCCCTCCAACGACTGCACCAACCCCGGATGCACCCGCTCCCGCGCCTCCCGCACATTCAACGCCAGCAACGCAGGCAACAACGCATCAATCTCATCCAACCGCTCCGCCACCACCCGCCCCGGCGATGAACTATTCAACACCTCCCTTAACATCTCTTCGGCCCGCGCCAAAGTTGCCTCATCTACGGCTGGAATACCCCCCTCCAATTCATCATCTTCCGTAGGGCGGATTGGCAATCCGCCTTCCCCCTTCCCCTCCCGCCCTACGACCGCATTGCCTCCCCCCAACAACACTGCCAACCGAGCCACCGCCTCC
>JABWBV010000280.1 GCA_013359445.1 Anaerolineales bacterium
CCCCATCCATCCTTTTTTTTCGAGACAACCCCTGTAAAGTGTGTGTAACTGCAAAAATTGAGGTCGTTTAGAGGGTTTGCTGTCAGTTGGATGACCTTATCTTCCTATTGCAGTTATTACCTGAAAATAGAAAATTAAGAACGTTATCTTGCACCCCCTATTTTTTCAATGGCATACCTCATTCAACATTTACTAACCGAGTCTGCGGCGCAATTTCCCCATAAGGAAGCGTTGCGTTTTGAGAATAAAAGCTTATCCTATTCGGAATTGGACAGCTTAACCAATCAAATCGCCCATGCCCTTCACGCGGCTGGCGTTCAGCGCGGCGACCGGGTCGGCATCTATGTAAATAAGTCATTGGCCTCTATTCTCGCGATTTTTGGCATTCTGAAGGCTGGTGGCGTGTACGTGCCCCTGGACCCCAATGCACCTGCTAAACGGTTGGCCTATATCACACGCAATTGCGATATTCGCGTGGTGATCACCGCATCGGCGAAACTGCCTACCCTCACCGAGTTTTTTGAAAATGGGACCCCATTGACCAGTGTGTTGTTGACAGATGAACTGGCCGATGGCGCGAACGTCCTTCCTGCCTCTGTACAATGTCTTTTCTGGCAAGACATACTAAATTATGAAAACCAAGCACTTTCCGATGTAGGAACGATTGAAACCGACCTGGCGTACATTTTGTACACCTCCGGTTCTACGGGCGACCCCAAAGGGGTAATGATTGCCCATCGGACAATCTTCACCTTCATTCATTGGTGTTCGGATACGTTTAAGATCAATGCCTCGGATCGGGCCACAAGCCATGCCCCGTTGCACTTTGATCTTTCCACTTTTGACATTTTCGTCACCCTCAAAGCAGGCGCTACCCTCGTTTTGCTCCCGGAAAAAGCCTCGGTCTTTCCCATCAACCTGGTCAAGATTCTCCAAAACGAACGGATCACGGTCACCTATATGGTGCCCTCCATCTTTTCGTTGATGGTCAACTATGGAAAACTTGCCCAACATGACCTGTCTAATTTGCGCCTGATCCTGTTTGCTGGAGAAGTTTTCCCTATCAAGTATTTGCGCCAACTAGTTCAGGCGGTACCTCAGGCTGAGTATTACAACCTGTACGGGCCAACCGAAACCAATGTATGTACATACTATAAAGTTCTGCCATCTGATCTGGAAGAAGGCCGTACGGAACCTGTCCCCATTGGTATGGCCTGCGAAAACATGGAAGTGTTTGCTGTCGATGAAAACGGCCAGCGGGTGACTGAGCCCGGACAGGAAGGTGAGTTGTGGGCGCGTGGTTCATGTGTTGCACAAGGTTATTGGGGAGACCCCGAAAAGACAGCCAAAGTCTTTGTTCATAACCATCTGCAACCCTATTATGCCGAAACGGCTTATCGCACAGGCGACCTTGTCGTTCTCGCTGAAGACCGGAAAAACTGGATATTTGTAGGCCGCCGGGATCATATGATTAAAAGTCGAGGGTACCGGATTGAATTAGGCGAAGTGGAAGCCGCGATTTATGGACATGGAAGTGTTAAGGAAGCCGCTGTAATTGCTATTCCTGATGACTTGATCGGAAGTCGCCTCAAGGCGTTTGTCGTTTTTCATGATGCAAATGCCGGTTCAGTAAACGATGTAAAAGCGTACTGCGCTCAGAAATTGCCCAGTTATATGGTTCCAGAAAATATCGAAGTCTTAGAAGATCTTCCAAAAACCTCGACGGGCAAAATAAATCGCCCCATGCTTGCAAAAATGTAAGCGTTGGATTCTAGTGTGAATTATCGCCAGAAAACACATGGTGATTTCAAGAAATTATCAAGTAACTTTAGTAAAAAGGAGAAAACAATGAAAACACGAGTTGCAATTATTGGTGGTGGCCCAGGTGGCACAACGGCGGCAATGTATTTGTTGCGTCAAGGGCTTACCCCGGTCATCATCGAAAAAGAATCCTTCCCACGTTATCGCATTGGCGAATCAATGACGGGTGAATGTGGCGCGATTCTCCGTGATTTGAATCTCGGCATGGACATGATCGAGAACAAACACCCTGTCAAACACGGTGTAAAAGTCTATGGCAAACACCCCTGGTTTCTGCCAGTGATGGCCCGCACCCCCGAAGGTAAGCTGATGGATCAAACCACCTGGCAGGTCCGCCGCAGTGATTTCGACAAAATGATGTTGGACGAAGCGGTCAAACGCGGTGCGATTTTGGTTCACGGTCAGGCGACCGATCCCATTCTGGACGAAAACGGAAAAGTGACCGGGGTTCAGGTCCGTTTAGCGGATGGCAGTGGCATGATGCAGATCGAATCAGAACTGCTTATGGACTTTAGCGGTGGAGCGACGTTTTTGGCGACCAAAGGCGTAACCGGCCCCAAATATTTGGGCAACTATGACCGCCAAATCGCAATCTTTTCTCAAATTGAAAATGGGATTCGTGACAATGGCGAAGCCCGTGACGAACAAAATGGGAACACCTTGATCTTCTACAAACAGAAATATCACTGGGCGTGGTGGATTCCGATTGATGACAAAGTGACGAGCGTGGGCGTTGTAACCCCTGCCGCCTACTTTATGGAACAAAACGAAACCAAAGAGGAATTCCTGAAACGGGAACTTCACAACATTCACCCTGAACTGACCAGCCGGATCCCGGATGTCACCTTGGTGGAAGACACCCGCGTGATCAAAAACTATTCCTACCAGGTGAAACAATTCTGCGGTGAAGGCTACATGGCCTTTGGGGATGCCCACCGTTTTGTAGATCCGATTTTCTCCTTTGGGATGTATGTGACGATGAAAGAAGCCCAACTTGCGGCGCCTTACGTTGTTAAATACCTGAATGGTGAGCTTCCCAAAGAAGGCAACCCGTTCGAGGAATATCAAGTAATGGTTGAAAAGGCGATTGACGTGTTGGAGGACGCGCTGGATGGTTTCTGGGAACACCCCTTTGCCTTCGCCATGTTGGTCTACAACCGCTATGTCGATCAGATGATCGATATCTTCGCTGGGCGCATCTATGAAAATCAACCATCTGAAGCCGTTGTCGCCTTCCGCAAATTACTCAAACGCGAACGGACCTACGACTCAGACATTTACTCTGTGCCGATTGGGTCGCGCTACCATGCGGATCGCGCCCCCATTTGGGTTGATGATACTTCGGATGCCGAGGTAATGACAAAACTCTTGAACTTGTAACCGAAGAGCTGTTTATGGGGCTATTCGTATAGTCTACGAATAGCCCCATAACTTAATAATTGAATAGGAGTGAACGATGAAGACGACGGTGGCTATTATCGGTGGTGGTCCTGGTGGCGCAACAAGTGCGATGTTTTTACAGAATTATGGTATTGATTCTGTAATCATTGAAAAAGAAATTTTTCCTCGGTATCATATTGGTGAGTCAATGACGGGTGAGTGTGGCGCGATTGTGCGTAAACTCGGCCTGGAAGACAAAATGCTCAAAGCCAATTTTCCGGTAAAGCGCGGTTTAACCGTTTACGGTACTGGTGGGAAAAATTCCTGGTTTGTGCCTGTCATGCGGCGTGGTGATGACGGTAAATTGCACCCGCAATTTACCTGGCAAGTTCGTCGGAGCGAGTTTGACAAGATCTTGCTCGATGAAGCAATAGCACGAGGTACGCCCCTGGTTCAAGGTCAAGCTTTTGATGTTTCCAAGACGGAAAATGGGGCAGTGTGTGGGGTTAAAGTGCGGCTAGCCGATGGGCGGGTGGAAGAGATTGAAGCAGAAGTTGTTTTGGATTGTTCTGGTCAATCGACCTTCCTGGCAAATCTCGGTGTGACAGGCCCTAAATATCGAGGAAATTATGACCGGCAAATTGCCATATTTTCCCAGGTAAAGGGGGCAATCCGTGATGAAGGGGACAAAAAAGACGACACGATCATTTTTTACAAGGGTAAATATCACTGGTCATGGTTTATCCCGCTCGATGAAGAGACTGTGAGTGTGGGAGTGGTTATTTCCTCCGCCTATTTTCAGGAGAAAAACGAAAGCAAACGAGATTTTTTGATCCGAGAATTGCGCGAACTCAATCCCGAGATCGTCAAACGAATCCCTGAAGTTCACCTGATCGAAGAGGTTCGTTCCATAGTGAACTATTCCTTTCAGGTTCGGGAATTTACGGGGCCGGGTTTCATTTGTATTGGCGATGCTCACCGATTTGTTGACCCCATTTTTTCTTTTGGCCTGTATGTCTCGATGAAAGAGGCGCAATTCGCCGCAGATGCAATTGCCAAATATTTAGATGGGGTGGATCGAGATTTGCCCAATCCGTTTATTCGTCACCAGCAGTTTTGCGAAAAAGGGATTGATGTCGTTGAAGATTTTGTCGATTTCTTTTGGGAGCAACCCTTAGCGTTTGCCGCTTTCATGCACGTTCGGCATTTCGATGAGATGATTGACTCCCTTGCTGGCCGGATTTATGATGGGCAACCTTCCCCCGCGGTGAGTTCCATGCGGAAGTTGCTAAAAAGGAATCGTGCAGAGGAAAATCAGGTTTCCTTACCCGCTGGGTCGCGTTATCACCCTGAGCGTGCCGAGATTGGTATCGAAGATTACCAGCGTATGAAGGATTAAAGTACTCCCTAGCCTGTTATCGCGGTTTTCTCCGAGTATAATTTATTTACGTTACAAGCCAGAAGTGGCTCCCCACGCTTGATATCGGGAGCAAGGGAGCCACTTCTTCTTGTTTAAAAACTATTTTTTGAAAGGAACATAAATTATGAATATTGAATCATCTGTAGAGAAATTTATCCTTGAAGATTTGCTGTCAGGAAGCCGATCCACGAAGATCGGTCTGGATGAGTCGTTGGTTAGCAGTGGTATCCTTGACTCTTTGGCCCTTCTTCGGATGATTTCGTTTCTTGAAGAAAAATTTGGCGTCACTGTGAACGATGATGAAGTGGTCCCCGAAAATTTCGAGACCATTAACGTGATCAAATCCTTTGTAGAAGCCAGACTCAAATAATTTTCTTGCCATCTGGCAAAAGGTCACCCCTTTTGCCAGATGGCTCTTTTTATTGTTTTGGGGTGAGTAATACATTTCCCAGTTTGTCGATTGCATCAATTATGCCTTGTTGAGGACTTATTAATGACGAAACGCCTTCTGTATCTGAATGGATTAGCCATTTTGATGATCCCGCTTCAGCACGCTTCTGCGTATGCTTTACAAGCCATGTTTGTGTGGACCAACGTCTATCTTCCGGTGGATGTCCCCAATTACCTTTTGTTTGGCAGTTTGCCCTACCATGTCGTGACCATTTTGCGGCAACTCTCCACGTTTGCCGTGCCTGGTTTCTTGTTTATTTCCGGGTTTTTTATCTCGTTTCTGGCAAAGGGCAAAGATGCTAAAGTAACCTTTGCACAGGTGATTCCTCGTGTAAAGGTGCTGTTATTCCCCTTTATTATTTGGACCATTATTCGGTTTGGTTTGTTGCGTCGCTTCCCGGAAAATCTGGAAGAGGCTTTAGACCCATATCATTTTGTTCCTCTCCTGATTCAATTCTACTTAATTTCTCCTTTCCTGGTGGACATCGCCAAAAAGAATTGGAAAATCCTCCTGATCGGGGCCGCGGTTTTACATCTGGGCATACAATTTTTCCGTTATACCGAAGGGTTAGGGATTTCTGTGCCCGGTCAGGAAATGGTGCTCCTGCTGACCCCGCGTTGGTTTGTGTTGGGGCAACAACCCTTTTGGTTTCCTTTGGGTTTAGCTGTTGGGTTAAATGTAAAAGAATTCCAACCCTGGCTGATTGCTAATCGTTCAAAACTGGTGGTGGCTACCCTGGTGTTTATGGGGTTAATGATTGCGGAATATTACGTAGTTTCCGCCTATATGGAGGAAGTATGGCTTGGGGCAACTTTTGGTGGAGCCAGCTTCTCAGGTTTTGGACGCAATTTTTATATTGTCGCCACCTTGTTTTTTATCCTTTCCCTTGAAGATAAATCTTTGCCTTTCCCCAAATTCTTTTCAGATTTAGGGGGTAAATCATTAGGCATTTATATGGGTAACATTCCGGCAATCTATTCGGTAGCCGTGCTGATGTATCGTTTTACACCCTTCTTGTTAGGCATTCAAATCATTTATGTACCTGTGTTATTTGCTTCGGGATTAGGGCTACCCCTTCTCTTCATGTGGATTGTTCGCAAGACTCCTCTGCGCGTTGCATATCGATACTTATTTGGATAAAGCATCTTTCGTTATATTATGTTATCAACTCAACAACCTGAATTAAAAAAATTACGTATTGAAGCCTCGAAAGGATGGACCTCTCTAAACCTGGGCGAGTTATGGGAATATCGGGAATTGCTGTATTTCTTTGTATGGCGAGACTTAAAAGTACGCTATCGCCAAACAATCTTAGGTGTTTCCTGGGCACTCCTTCAACCATTACTTCAGATGGTGATCTTCAGCATATTTTTTGGCGGATTAGCAAAAGTATCTTCCGATGGGTTACCTTATCCGATCTTCAACTTTGCGGGCCTGGTTTCCTGGAATTTTTTCGCCAACGCTCTGATCAATGGGGCAAATAGTTTGATCACCAATGCCAACATGCTCAAGAAAATTTACTTCCCCAGAATGACCATGCCCATTGCCACGATCATGGCCGGGTTAGTAGATTTTACGTTGTCATTTTTGGTTTTGATCGGCCTGATGATTTATTACAAAACTCCCACAACCATTAACGTGTTGTGGTTGCCCCTATTACTCCTCCTGGCTTTAATTACGTCTCTGGGTGTCGGATTATGGCTGGCCGCGTTAAACGTTCAGTTCCGCGACGTGAGATACACGGTGCCCTTCTTGACCCAGGCGTGGTTTTTTGCAACCCCTATCGCCTACTCCAGCAATTTGTTAAGTGAACCCTGGAAAACGATTTATGGGATCAACCCGATGGCCGGGGTTGTTGAAGGCTTTCGCTGGGCTTTGTTGGGCACGGATACAGCTCCTGGCCCTATGATCATCGTATCATCCATTGTCGCGGTGATACTTCTCGTAAGTGGTGCAATCTATTTCCGTAGAATGGAAAGAGATTTTGCGGATGTGGTGTAAAGTATGAGTGACATAGCCGTAAAAGTTGACGATGTAGGCAAACAATATCATATTGGCGGTCCCCAGAAAAGCTATGACCGTCTAGGGGAACAAGTCTTTGATGCCGTTTCTGCCCCCTTTCGACGGGCAACCAAACTGTTAACCGGGCAGGCCAAAAGTGCCGCCGAGTTTTCAGAGCAATTTTGGGCTTTGCAATCGGTCTCGTTTGAGATCAAACATGGCGAAGCCGTCGGAATTATCGGGCGGAATGGCGCAGGCAAAAGCACGCTCCTCAAAATCCTTTCGCGCATCACCGAGCCAACCAAAGGATACGCGGACATTTATGGGCGCGTCGGTTCTTTGTTGGAAGTGGGGACAGGCTTCCACCCTGAATTAACCGGAAAAGAAAATATTTTCCTCAATGGTGCTATTTTGGGCATGAAAAAAGCCGAAATTGACCGCAAATTCGATGAAATCGTCGCTTTTGCTGAGATTGATCGGTTTATTGACACCCCCGTTAAACATTATTCGAGCGGGATGTATGTCCGCCTGGCCTTTTCTGTTGCCGCACACCTCGAACCCGAAGTTTTATTGGTGGATGAGGTCCTCGCCGTGGGCGATGTAGCTTTCCAACGAAAATGTCTGGGAAAAATGGATGATGTTGCCCATCAGGGGCGGACCGTGCTTTTTGTGAGCCATAATATGGGCTTAATGCAAACGATTTGTAAACGTGGTATCTTCCTACAAAACGGCACTGTCGCCAAAGATGGCCCCATCTCGGAAGTTGTGGATGCGTATTTGAAATCCATTGAACAAAAAGACATGCAAGATTTGGAGCAACGAAAGGATCGCCGTGGGCTTGGAAAAGCGAAACTTTTGGGGGTTGATGTTCGGAGTTGTAATACCGAATACCCCACGATCATTAAAACTGGCGGCACTGTGCAATTCGCCTTTCATGTCAACAATGTCCTCCCTGGCATGAATATGAACTTTTCGTTGTTTGACCAAATTGGTCAGGCTGTTGTCCAATTCCGAAGTAAAGATCGCAGTCCCAAAGATACAGTGGATGTGAATAACGCCAACACTTTTATTTGTGAGATCGATCCATTTCTTGTCCTTCCGGGCCGGTACCGCGTGGATGTCGGTATTGTCGGCGATAACCGAATGCAAGATTACGTAGAAGCGGCCACTTTTATCGATGTCGCAGAAGGGTTTGTGGACGGCAGACTTGAGAGCCAAAAAGAGAAATTTAATGTTTGTATTCCCCATCAATGGATTTTGCCGGTCAGAAATTAAACGTAGACGCTGGAAAATAATCTTCACGATCATGCTAGGGGCGTTTTTCCTTGTTATGCCCCACAAGGCCCTGGGCTATCCTGTCCCTCCTCTCCCGGAGGATAATCTCATCACCAACCCCTGGTTCCGTTCGGTCAGTGATCCGCGCGTGGCAGGTCTGGACGGTTGGACGAATATCCTGCAAGATGGCATTGGCTGGGACTTAAGTCAAAAAGAAACCAACCCTTCCCCGGATATTGTCACTTCAGGCGTATGCGGGTTCAAAGAAGTATATTGCGGGACCGGTGCCAGATGGGCGAATGAAACCATCGATAAAACATTGATTTCTCACCCTGGCATTGATGCCGTCATGTATCAGGTGGTCCAAACCGACCCATCACATCGTCACCTCAAATTTTCGATGTACTGGGTAAATCACAAACTGGACGTTTTTGAAGTAAAAATCTATGGCGCGACCACTGCCGAAGGCCCCTGGACCAGCGTTTGGAACCCCTTCTACCTCACCCAAGATGTAAACC
>JABWBV010000281.1 GCA_013359445.1 Anaerolineales bacterium
ATCCAGTTTGCCGACATGCTTTTTGAGGCGGTTTTGCAATTGCTCCACCTGCCGTCGGGTCAGGATGCACTCAAACACGCTGTATTGCACGCGCTTGCCGTAATCTTCAAGGGCTTTCATCACCTTCAAGCGGTTTTTGTTGTCGGTGATATCGTAGGAGATGACGAGAAATTGTTTCATACCATCCTTAATCTCCGAAAAAAAGGTGTGCCGGGTCGGTGTACACCGACCCGGCACACCTTTTTTTCGGGCTTTTTTACCTCATTTCACCATCAACGGCTCATAGCCATCTTTCTCGCCCAGAATAACTTGCGCCATTTGGTAGGCCTGGAGTTGGAACACGCGGCGGTAGGGGGTGGTTTCTCCGGTGAGGGGATAATAAATACTTTCACTCACCCGCGTTTCGTATAAGGAGAGAAACCGATTGCGGGCTTCTTCCTTTAATAAGATCGGCGTCACCGGCTTTTTCCCTGCTTGCCCCTCACCCAACCCTCTCCCCCCAGGCGAGGGCCACGCCCCCTCATCATCCTCTTCTCCCCCTCTCCCCACGGGAGAGGGCCGGGGTGAGGGGCCTTGTTCAAAGTCCTGCAAGCCAAACATGGGCCGGTTGACCGCCGCCAGCACAATGCTATCCACAATCAACGGGCGAAACTCCTCCTCCAAATCCAACGCCATCGAAGGCTTGCCAAAGTCCACCGCGTGGAAAAATCCAAGATCGGGGTCCAATCCGGCAATCTGGCAGGCGGCGATCAGATCATTCAAGAGAAGGGTGTACCCAAACGAAAGCAAAGCATTGATCGGGTCGGGCGGGGGATAATATTCGCGCCGCTCAAAGCCCCACCGAGGCCCATCGCGCGGCGGCTTAAGCAACTGTCTCAAAATGGAAAAGAATTCCTTGGCCGCAAACCCCTCATGTCCGCGCACTTCGTCCAGCGTGCGGACCTCGGCCACCTGCCGCATCATCCTCTGCATACTGTCCAACGCCCGTCCGGCCCAGGGCGCGCCTTCCGCGTGGCGCTGCACCAACACGCGCTGGTTATTCACCTTGCCCCGCACAATTGCCTGAGCCACGACCAGCCCCAGTTTTTCGTCGTTTATCGCATACCCCTGTTGGTGCCGCAGTTGGGTGTGGTTATGCTCGCGCCCCACCACCCGGGAGATAAACCCCCCGCGTTGCGTCATGTACAGCACATCAATCTTATTCCGCACCAGCGTAAACAGCGCCGGCGTCGTAATGTTGATCCCCTGCCCCATCACCACCACCCGGTCGAGCTTGATCAGGGGAATATCTTGCAAAACCTCTTCCCCCCGCACCAGCAACAGCCGCTGGCCTTTTTTCTGGACTTGCGTCCCTTGTTCGGTTACATATAATGTTGCCATGTCATACTCCTTTGAGAACGAGAAAAGGGGAAAAGGAGAAGGGGAGAAAAGGTGATCTCCTTATCTCCTTTTCTCCCTTCTCTCCCTTCTCACTTAATGACCACCCCCAGCCACTCCAAAGGCTCTTTGGGGGAGACGATCCGGGTTTTGGCCGGATTAACTTTCAAGCGCAAGCGCGCCAGGGCGCGGATCGCCTCGTTATGCGCGCCCTCCGCCTGTTCCTGCGAAGGGCAACACACCACCCAATCATCCGCAAAACGCGCCAAGTGGAAATGCTGTTTTTGCATCGCCACATCAAAGGGGTGTAAATAGATGTTGGCCAATAAAGGCGAGAGCGGACTGCCTTGAAGGACCCCAGTCGGAGGCGGGCCAGCCTTGCGTTGCGCCACCAGACTTGCCACCGCCGCCACCAGTGCCGCGCCCGCCACCCCGCCACTCACGATCACACTCTGGCGGAGCAACCGTCGCCCCGCGCGGGTTTTGAACGTATATTCCACCGCCTTCTTGGCCCAGGCCGTCAAAGGGCGGTGAAAACTGGCACCCCACAGCAGAGCACTGGTCGCCATCCGTTGAACCGCGCGTTGTCGTAAACGCCGAGACAGGCCATCCCGCCTGCCCTCGTCCGTCTCCTCTTGGGCATCTTCATACGCCTCCATCCCGCGCCCCTCTTCATAGCGCGGGGGAGAATAAGTTTCCGTCTCGTAGCGTGAGGCTTCATACCGGTCGTACCGGGGCGCACTATAAGGCGCGTCGTACTCCAGGGCATATTCCAACGCCCAATCCATACTCCGCCGCAAAACCCCGGTCAAAGATTGCCAGCCATCCTGCCAGGGATCGCCCGGCTCAAAGGGCAGGCCTGCTTGCATCAGCCCCACTTCCAACCAATTTTGGACCAGTCGCACCACCCGCTTATCCTTGACCCGGCTCTGAAAGCGCGTGAGAAGCAGGTCGTGATCGAGGCTGTCAAAACAGGCCGCAATATCGCCGTCCACCACCCAGGCCTGCCCCTGATGACGAAAATGATGCACAACTTCCACCGCCTGTTGCACCGAAACGCCGGGGCGAAAGCCAAAACTGCAATCCAAAAAGGTGGGTTCCCATAACGGTTCCAACACCTGTTGGGCGGCCCGCTGGGTTACCCGATCCCGGACGGTCAAAACGCTGATGGGGCGTGTCCCGCCGCCTTTTTTGGGTAATTGGAAAACTTTGGGCGGCAAGGGCTGGTAACGCTCCTTGAGAAGCATATCCTGAACCGTATGCAGTTGTGCCTGCAAATCCTGCCCAAAATCGGTAATCGAAAGCCCATCCGGGCCGCGCGCTCTTTTTCGCCGGTAGCTGGGGACGTTCCCGCGCACGGCGCGCCAGGCCGCCAGCAAATTTTCCGGCGCGGCAATCTGTTCAAGCAAATGATCGGTAGGGAGAGAGGGGGGATTCATGTTAACTCCTTTTGTTTTCGGAATCTGATTACCTTTCTGCACGCGGGTCATCATCATAGGCGTAACCTTCATCATCCACATAGGTCACCGGCATTGCCTCGGTAGACAAAACCACATGCCCGCTATCTAAAAAAAGCACCCAGACACAGGCTTGCCCATAGGTCAGGTCAATCAACCGGCCTTCTGCACTGGCCCGCCGCGCCGCACGCCGGATGGGCGCGGAACTCCAAAGCCCTGCGGCCAGAATGCGTTCAGGCGCAACCATGCCACCTTTGCCGACCGGCCATAAATAAGGAAGCGAAAGTTTATTCATGGATTTTCTCCTTAATGGTATTACTCACCATGAGTAGGAAGTTCCGAAAAAAAAAGGATGGAAGGGGGGATGTACAACCCCCCTCCATCCTTTTTTTTTCGAGTTTTACATCTTCGAGCGTCAGTAATTACCCTTAATATTCATTCAGGATAACCAATGTCATTCCGAGCGTAGCGAGGAATCCCTGAAACGATCATTGATTGGGTGTCCTTGTTGGGAGGTTGAGCGTTTGAGTGTCGCAGGGATTTCTCTTTGGAAACTGTCGGACGTTTCCATCCGCATTCGAAATGACATGTCACATTCCGTCTTCAAAAGGCTGATTCGCTAACGCATCTGCCATGCGGTTCTTACTCCGTGGAATATGTTGAAAGGTGACTTTCTCGTACTCCAAAGTCAACGCGCGCAGTTTTGCATGAGGCCCTCGTAGCCCTGGCGCGCGCACACGGGCCAGGCCGTTCATCTGATCCACCAGCACCTTGCTGTCACATAACAGTTGGAGGTGGGCAGGGCGATACGGGAGCAGGGCTTCCAGGGCCAAAATGGCGGCGCGGTATTCGGCTTCGTTATTCGTCATCTGGTCCGCCGCCTGGCTCCAGAGTTGAAAAACTTTACCCTGTTCATCGAAGGCGATAGCCCCTAATCCTGTGGGACCTTTTCCGTTGCGAATCGCGCCATCGGTGTACACCTTGAATTGGCGCGGTGTACTGCTAAAAAACCGTTTCAACCAAGTTTTGATCGTCATAGGAATTCCTTTCAAACGCGGCTTTCAACCACATCATCTCTTGTTCGGAGGCGGACAGGCTCAAGTAAGCCTTTTGCAAAGGGCGTAAGAGTTCCAGTCCCCGTAGCGGGAACCCTGCCCGTACATGGCAACAGCTCAAAGCCTGCGGCGCATCTACAGGGATCACTTGCCAATCCGCCTTCATCGGCTGGAGCAAGGTTTGTACTGAAGGTTGTAACGCCATTGGGGTCAGGACCCATTTGCACGCCGCGACTTCGCCTCCCCCACCGGAGGCATCAAAACTAGCCCGTAATAAGGGCGAGGTGCCCTGCAATAAAACAGGTAGGATTTCAGCAAGAGGCAACTTTCCCTGTACGGCAAAGGAAGCCTCTCCATCATCTATCTGGTGGGAAAGCACGGTAGCCAGACCCACGTTTTTTACCTCGTCCCGAAAAAGTTGCCGCCCAAAATCCAAGAAGGTGTTTTGAAGTTCTTCCGTCGTCAGATTTCGCCAGTTTTCGAGCCACGTGCCTAAAGAAGATGACAATTGAACTCTGATGTCCAACTTCCCCTCTTGCTGGGAAAAGAGCCATTGGATCAGGGGTGTAGTCAACGCGACCTGGCGAAAGGGAGACGCCTCAATACGCGTATCGTTCAACATGGAAGCGATACCACCTGCCGCTTCTTCCCAGGTGTGTTGCAAACCCGTCACTTCTGCCTCGAAGTTCTCCAATTGGGCAGAAAGCTCGGCGAGCAAATGCAGTAAATGCGTTTCCAATGCTCTTAAGCCTAACCGCCTCCAATAGGCTTGTCGGATTTGTACACAGGCTTCCCGCATTTCCATCCGGCGAAGTTGCTCATCCCGGAGCCACGCTAACACAACCCACCCCCATCGGGTCAACATGCGCCGGGCCGGGCGGGGATTCTTTGCCTCCTGCCAGACAAGCCGGAGTAACCCGCGCCATGTGGGGCGTTCCTTCGGGCGCGCAGGGTCTAAACATTCTCGGAGCAACTCTAACCGGGCCTGCCAAAGCGCCTCCATTTCCGCTTCCCCAGCGCTTTGCGTCGGGTCACCCATGCGGATGATTTCTTTTTGGCAGTCTGCCAACTTCTCCTCTACCCGGCGCACAGCCTGGTGCAAAAACGGAAACGTGCCTGATTGCATCAAGGCATGGAGGGCCAGGGCATTCAGTTCATTTACCCAGTTTTCTACCATCTCCTCTATCAACGCCCCATCGTTTTCCGAAAACTGTTGCAGGGCAGAGGGGATGGTCTCCGTCTCAACGGCTTTGACCCAGGCATCAAGGGTGTCTACCCACTTCGCTTCGGGGATCCCTTCAAAGTTCGGGAGAGGAAGTGAATCGGAGATGTCAAGGGCTTCCCCGGTGGTGAGGCGGAAGGGGGTATTTTTGCAAAACTTTTTTGCCCATGTCCAATCCGCATCCAGCACGGATTCCCGCGGTCGGAATATATCGCGCACCGCCAGTTCCTTCGGCGTGATCTTGCCCTCCTCCAAGAGTTTGAGCGCTGTCAGCATGGCACAACCTTCTAACAATCGGTGGGGGTCAAGCCATAAAACCGTGGCTCCGCCGCTACAAAATCTGGCTTCAGGAAGGGCCTGTTCTCCCATTTGAGCCAGACGCGCACCCGGTAAATTTTGTGTCAGGCCATGTGCAAGCACCCCCCAAAGAAAATTCGCCACGCATAAGCAGAGTTCGTCCCGATCTGCCGCTTCGACCCGCCCTTCTTTGCGATAGTCGAACAAGTAAACCGGGCCATTCCATTGGGAAAAAACGGCCCTGACCTTATCCGAATTTTTCATTGGTGTGGGGTCTTGCGCGGCAATTTGTCCAGCTAATTCCTGTAAGGCAACGTACAGAGCCGCCTGCGCGTCCGGCGTAGTTTCTTCGGGAAATAACGTTGGGCACGCAATGACATGCCCCATGCCGTAGGGTTCATGCGCCAACATTTCTCCCACCATCGCGAGCAAGGGGGGGAGGACCCCTGAGGTTTCCGGGTGCGATAAGTCGGCCAGGATAAAAATATCCAGATTCAACTGGAGCTGGTTTCCCATGCCAGTTTGCAAGAAACTGGCATGAGACCGTAACCCGTGTAAAGCCGATTCCAGCCCGCGTTGTAGTGTCATTTTTGCGTGTTGAAACGCTTCAAAAGCTTTCGCTTTTCGACTTGTCTGGGTGTCCCATGTTTGGGTGTCCATAGAAGCCTGGTGCCTCTTGGTCATGCAGACAGGGGGATATTGGGGGTGTTCGCCAAACGGGCAGATTTCCCAGCCAAATCCGCCTTCCTCTGCCAGACGCAAGGCCAGGCCTTTTATCCGGGTTCGGAGGGGGGACGTACGGAAGCACCATGCGCTCAAATCGGCTAAGATCGCTTCCCCCAAAGGGTCTAAAGCCAAAACCAACGCGAGGGAGGTTGGGGAAAGGGCGGAAGTTTTCATTCTTTTCCTTGGACCCAACCCAACTGCAACTGTTTTTGCCGCAGGGCCTGGATTTCTTTTTCATACTGGTGCCGTAGGCCGTTTTCCGACATCGCTCCCTCGCCCATATTGGCCAGGGCGGTCTTCCAGATATCAATTTGCTTTTGCAAAATGGTGATGGCCTCGCGGTTTCCGATATATTCAATCGAAGTTTCCAACACAGCTTCTACCTGGCGGACAAAGTCCTCCCGATGGGCGAAGGCGTCTTCGGCATTCGCGCGCCCCTGAGCCAGCCGATTTTCGCGCCCCGGATGGATCCGATCCGACGCATACCGTTTGCCGGCGTCGAAGTAATACCATGTCCCGATCTGGATGATGTACCCGAAGGCGGTGGCTACGGCAAAAGAATGGCGTGCTTCCACATTTTCTTCGGGAATGACTTCATCCGCCTGTGCGGCTTCAGGAATGACATGCAGGGGATCAGAACCATTCCGGCGGTTATCGTAGTAGGCTTTGTAATCGGCCATGCCACGCAGAAGAAAAGCCGGCAGTCCGTGGTAGATGCGGGCGGCGTCAATCCGGTGTTTAAAGCCTGTGGATTTGATCTCGTATTGGATATTATCTCGGTAGGCCATGGGCACCAGCGGACTGTGTTCATCCTCCAGGCCAATCAAACTCTTTCCTTCCTGGCCCTGGATACCGCTGTCTTTGTTGTATTGCCAGAAAGGATGGCAGTAGCGCACGAGCCGATCAAAGAGACCCGCAATCACCGCTGGGGCTTGTTCACCGTAGTATTCGCTCAGAGCTTCCAAGATCGAAGTCCGTGCAAGTTCCGGGGCAAAGACCTGATTACAATGGGAAATCATGCGGTGTGCCCAATCCGCCTCATCCAGATTTAGCAAGGTCGAAAGGACAGGCTCCCCTAACTTGCCCATGAAATCCAGATAAGTGGCTTCAGGGTTCAGGCCAGAGACACGGCGGGTGTAGTAGTTACAGATGTACGTTGCATCTACCGCTTCGAGGGAGAGTTCGTATATGCCTTTTTCCAAACCAGCCGGGCGAACATTTTCCAGTGCCCAGGTTTCCAGCAAAGCATGGGTGCGTTGGGCGGCATTTTCCACGGTGGTTAACCGGGTGAGCAAATACCGGATATGGGCAATAAGCTGGTCATACAGATTGGAGATTTGACGCTGTGCGTTCAGTTGAAGCGTGCGCGCATTGATTTCGCCCAGCCAATGCAAACATTCTCCGCGCAGATTCTCAAAATCCCGCGTCCAGGCTTTTTTCAAAACGGTACGGTACACGCTTTGAAGGAGATCGCCCTCCAATTGAAGAAAACGTTGGCGCACTTCTTCATATTCTTTGGAAGCCTGGGAGACATCCAATTCTGTCAGCCCTTGTTGGACCAGCCGGGTTTTTAGCCCTAACAAAGACAGTGTGGTTTCTGGAATGCCTTCGTAGCCACGCGGCTCGGCAATCAAAGCATCGAGGACAGCTTTCGCAAAGCGCAGGCCGCGTTGCCAGATCAGGCTGGCCACCTCATTTTCCACCGCGTGCAAAGCCTGGGCTAATACCTCTGCGCCTTGTTCCCCGATCCCTTTGATTTGGTGGGTGAGTTCTTGATCGTCGCGTGCCCGTTGTTTGTCCAGTAAATCTCGGACCTGAGAAACAGAGGTCGTTTTGCGGATGGTCGGGGCGTTAAGATTGGGAATTTGCCTATCGGCCATTAACCGGTCCAAAAGTTCGGCGTCCCGAAGGGCCAGCCGTCCCAAAAGTGCAGAGGTCGCCTCCTGCACCTCGTTGTCGTTCGGCGTAGCCAAAAACCCTTGCCGAAGTGCGGCCTGGGCCAGGCGTGCGCTGGCGTGGCCCAGGACCTTTTCCGCCGGATAAATCAACGAAGCCGCCGCGAGGGAGCTATACGCACGCCGCCGCCCTTGATATTCTTCCTGCAAAACAGAAACATTGGCGTTGAAGCCGCGCAACGCACCCGCAATCGGCGAACCGGTATCCAAGAAAACCGCCTGAGCCGCCATATTGAAGATGTCATCCTCTGAGCTGAGCCGATCCCCACCCTGGTTCCCAATATCCAGCAAGAAAGTCAGATCGAAAGGTGGGGCTTGAACCCGCACGGGTGCGCCTTCGGGATAGTTCATTAGCCAGGTAGGGTGGTCAAGCAGGTAATCGTGTTCTTTTAACCAGGCATAGGCGTTGGCACGGATTTTTTCCCATTGGGTATGGGTCTCGTTTTTGATGGCCCGGTCCATCACGGGTGGCAGTAAGGCCACCGCGGTGATGTTGGTCGTGATATTTGAGAGCAAATGTCGGCATAAATAAGCTAAATCGAAGCTCATACCGCTTCCACTGCCGCCACAAATCGAAAAGAAAATGACCACGCGCACACTCCCGCGCTCGACGATATAAGTCATTTCTTCATTGCTCATCCGTTCCGTCAGGTCTACACTTTCAATTTGTTGCAAGGCCTCGATGTGGTAACGGAGTTTGTCAATGAAAGACGGGCCATTCGTCCGGTCATTGAATTTACGGAGCAGAGAGAGCAAGCCGTAAAGACGCACCTGAT
>JABWBV010000282.1 GCA_013359445.1 Anaerolineales bacterium
ATCACGCATCACGCATCACGCATCACGCATCACGCATCACGCATCACGCATCACGCATCACGCATCACGCCTTCTCCACAAAATTCCTCAAAATCCTCAACCCCACCCCCTGACTCTTCTCCGGGTGAAACTGCACCCCATACAACCGCCCTCGACCGACCACCGACGCATACCACCCCCCATAATCCGTCCACCCCACCACATCCCCCGCCTCCGCCGCATCGCAAAAATAACTATGGTTGAAATACGCATAGCTCCTTTCCGGCAACCCATCCAACAAATTCGCCCCCCCCTCCCCCGCTCCTTTTCTCCTTTTCTCCTCCTCTCCCCCTCCCTCTGCACCTTCTCTCCCCCGCTCCTTTTCACCTTTTCCCAAAAACTCCACCCGATTCCACCCCGTCTGTGGCACCTTCAACCCCTCTCCAACGAACCTCCTCACCCGCCCCGGCAACAACCCCAACCCCTCATGCACCCCCAACTCCTCCCCCACCTCAAACAACACCTGCATCCCCACACAAATCCCCAACAACGGCGTCCCCCGCGCCACCACCTCTCGCACCACCTCATCCAACCCCCGCGCCTTTAACCCCGCCATCCCATCCCCAAACGCCCCCACCCCTGGTAAAACCACCTTCTCCGCCGCGAAAATCTCCTCTGCCCGCTCTGTCAGCGTCACCTCTGCCCCCACCGCCCCCAACGCCTTCTCCACCGACCGAAGATTGCCAATCCCATAATCAATCAAAGCGATTTTTGTTGCCATACCATGCTCCATAATTGGTCAAAGGAACTCATTGGAATTTTGGGAACTCATAGGAACTCCAAAATTTCCCAACTTCCAAAGAATTCCTACGAAATCCTACGAATTCCCATGATTTCCTATCTTCACCAACGCCTCCACCACCCGATCCGTCTCCTCCCCCCTCCCCACACTGATCCGCACACAATCCCGCAACCCCGGCTTCTCAAAATACCGGATCAAAATCCCCTCCCGCGCCAACTCCGCCTTCACCTGTGCCGCGTCCCGCCCCGCTTTCCGCGCCTTCACCCGACACAACACAAAATTCGCCTGCGACGGAAACACCTCCAACCACGGAATCGCCCGCAACAAACCCACCATCCGCTCCCGCTCCGCGATCAACCGCGCCCCCACCTCCCCCAACTCCCCCGCGCTTTCCAACGACACCCGCGCCGCCACCGACGCCGCCACCGACACGTTATACGGCTGTTTCACCTTCCACAAATGCGGCATCAACCACCCCGGAAACGCCCCAAACCCAACCCGCAACCCCGCCAACCCCGCCCACTTGCTAAACGTTCGCAACACGATCAAATTCTCCCTTTCAACCACCTCCCGCATCCTACTCGTCCCCGGCGGAGCGAACTCCACATACGCCTCATCCAACACCACCATCACCGGCAACGCCAACAATCGATCCAGGTCCCCGCGCGGGATCAGTCCCCCGTCCGGGTTGTTGGGGGAGGTGACAAAGAGAAGTTTGGGAGAGTATTTGCGTGTAGCCAGCTCGAGAGACTCAATATCCAACGAGAAGTCAGAATGACGGGGAATGGAAATTGTTTGGGCGTTGTTCACATCCGCGTCGAAGGGGTACATGCCGAACGTGGGTGGGCAGTTGATGATCGCATCGCCGGGGTTCAGGAACACGCGCATCACCAGATCGATCAACTCATCCGCCCCCGCGCCTGCGAGCAGGTTTTCCGCGGGGACGTGGTGATAGTCGGCGAGGGCGGCGCGGAGGAGGCGGCTTTCCGGGTCGGGATAGATGTGGGCGTAGGGTAATTCGGCGAGGGCGGCGCGTACCTGGGGGAGGGGGCCGTAAGGGTTCTCGTTTGCGTCCAGTTTGATGATTCGGTCAGCAGGGATGCCCAATTGCTCAGACAGCACCTCAAACGGCAGAATCGGGTGGTATGGTGGCATGTCCGCGATATGAGGGCGGAGGAGGGTTTGAATATTGGTCATACTTTGGAAGAATGCTACACAGATGGCACAGATTTAACGGAGCGACACAGATTTTTCTTGAAATATTTCTGTGTTCCTCTGTTTCCTCTGTGCCTTCTGTGTACAAGTTATATGGTGCATCTCTAAAGAATGCGGTTTGTTTTGTTCGTAGTGAGGCACGATTAGTGCCGCCGCTTTTGCCAAGTACGGCACTCCGCAAAGCCTCCGTGCCTCACTACGAGCTATATTCTCAGTTCTGCCGCGTTTGCATGGGCAGTCAACCCTTCTACGCGGGCAATCTCAGCGGCGAGGGGGCTGAGGGTTTGACTGGTTTCGTCGTCCAATTCGATAATGCTGACGATTTTGACGAAGTCCATCACATTGAGCGGGGAGGCGAACCGCGCGGTGCCGCCCGTGGGCATGACGTGGCTCGGCCCGGCGACGTAATCGCCCAACACTTCAAATGACCGCTCGCCGATGAACAGCCCACCCGCGTGGCGCAGTTTCCCCGCGAGGGATTGGGGTTGGGCAGTCGCAACGCAGAGATGTTCGGGGGCGTAGGCGTTTGCCACCTCCGCAGCGGTATCGAGGTCCGGGACGAGGATGATGCCCCCGCGCCCGGACAGCGACTGGGCAATGATGTCCGCGCGGGACAGCGTCTCCATCTGTCTACCCACCTCCACCTGTACCGCCTCCGCAAACGGGCGATCTGGGGTGAGCAGAATGGCGCTGGCGAGCGGATCATGTTCGGCCTGGGCGAGCAGATCGGCGGCGACCCACGCGGGGTTGGCGGTGGCGTCGGCGATGACGACGGTTTCGGTGGGGCCGTAGAGGCCATCAATACCGACGGTGCCATACACCTGTTGCTTGGCGAGGGTGACGAAGATGTTCCCCGCGCCCGCGATTTTGTCCACTTTCGGGACGCTTTCCGTGCCAAAGGCCATCGCGGCGATGGCCTGCGCGCCACCGACTTCAAACATGTCTTCGATCCCGCAGATGTACGCGGCGGCGAGGATGGCGGGGTGGGGATTCGGGGGGGTGCAGACGATGATTTGTTGCACGCCCGCAACCTGGGCGGGGATGACGGCCATGAGCAGGGACGAGGGCAGGGGCGCGCTCCCGCCGGGGACGTAGATGCCCGCGCGGTCCACGGGCACGGCGCGCTGTCCGAGCGTGCCGCCGAGGGTGTGCGTCGTCCAGTTGGGGAGGGGTTGGAGTTGGTGGAAGGCGCGGATACGGGCGGTGGCGGTTTGCAGGGCGCGGGCGAGCGTGGGGGGGAGATGCTCGAACGCGTCCCGTAACCGCGCGGGGTTGACGCGGATTTCATCGGGGGTGGCGCGGTCGAGGAGGTGACTCCAGCGACGGAGGGCGGTATCCCCCTCGCGGCGGACGGTGTCGAGGATGTGGGCCACGGCGAGGGGCGGTGTCATGCCTTCGCCGAAGAGTTGGGCGGTGCGGGTGAGGAGGGCGGAGGGGAAGTCGAAAAGGTTCAGCGGCGGGCGCTGGAGGATCGTTTGTTGGGCAGTAGGGAGGTCGTAGATAGGTAACATAAGGTTTCACGTTTTTGACGCGAAGGCGCAGAGTCGCAAAGTTTTTTTAAAGTTTTCTTTGCGCCTTTGTGTCTTTGCGGCTTTGCGTCGAGAATTTCTTCATTTTTCTAAAGCCTGTACCATGCGGCGGTACGCTTCTGGTTCTTCTTCAAAAATGTAGGTGACGGGAGTGACGATGACGCCACTGCCGCCGATGGCGCGGAGTTCGCCGATGGCCTGGGTGAGTTGGGTTTTGCGGACGACGATGGAGATGGAGAACCAGTTTGTGCCATCGTGAGTAAAAACCGGGGCGATGGTGGGGCCTTGCAGGCCGCCGATGACGGTTTGGGTGTGGATTTTTTGGGCGACGGCTTCCGGCGTCTCGCCGCGCATGTTGGCGATGACGAGGACGTTTTCGGTGGCGCGCTGGTGGGCGGTGATGGTTTCGATGAGGGTGCGGGCGGTTTGGAGCGCGCCGGGGTGGGTTTTGAGGGCGGCGCGGTTGGCGATGAGCCACGCGCGGGAGTCGAAGATCAGGCCGTCGGGGAGGGTTTTGAGGCGGTTGTCGCGGATGGTGGTGCCGGAGGAGACCAGATCGACGATCAGGTCGGCGTACCCGATGGTGGGGGCGACTTCGAGGGTGCCTTCGGCGGGGATCAGGATGGCGTCGGGGATGCCGTGGTCTTCGAGGAAGCGGGCGGTGAGGGTGGGGAATTTGGTGGCGATCCGCAGGCGACGACCCCGCGCGGTCCCGGTCAAATCCCGCATGGTCGCGACGTGGGTCCACGTTTCGGGGACGATGACGTGTAGGGCGCAGTGTCCGAATCCGAGGTCATCGAGCAGGGTCAGCACTTCCCCGTTGGGGCCGCGCTTTTCGGCGACGACATCTCCGCCGGTGATGCCCAAATCCACACTGCCATCGCGCACGCTGACGACGATGTCGCTGGCGCGTTGGAAGAGGACGGAGACGTGCGGGAGGTCGGGGATGGTGGCGATGAGTTGGCGGGGGTTGGGTTTATGGACGCGTAACCCCGCGTCGGTGAGGAGGGCGAGGGCGTCTTCGGCGAGGCGGCCTTTGCTGGGGAGGGCGAGGCGAATTTCGGGGGGCATAGGATTCCTTAAACAAAAAAGCACTCCTGGTCGAGGAGTGCTTTTAAGTAATTGAAAAAGTTACAACATCAATTAAGCCTGTCCTGACCGGGGTCGAACGGGGAAAAATGATGATGGTGGTGGTGCAGGGCGGTTAATTGCATAACGGGCGGGATTATAGCAAAGGGGGGGGGATGGCGCAAGTGGAGTTTTTGATAAAACTTGACTTTGTTACGCGAATTGTGCTATTCTACACTATCATTTTTCCTGGAGGAACCCTTGATTAACCACGAAAGAGTAGCTGATAATGTTTTTTCATTTCAGAGTGATGTCTATGCCCAGGTAAATGCGGGGGTCATTGCTGGGCCAAATTGGGCGGTGGTCATTGATACGCTGGCGTACCCGGAAGAGACGCTGGCAATCCGAGAGTTTGTCGAGCAGGAGCTTAAGGTTCCTGTTCGTTATGTGATCAATACCCACTATCATGCCGATCATAGCTGGGGGAACGTCTTTTTCCCTGGCGCGTTCGTGATTTCTTCGGCGTTGTGCCGCCAACTGTTAGCTGAGCGGGGACGTCCTTCGCTGGACGAGGCTCGGCGGCAAAACTCGTCGATTTTTCGACAGGTGCGGATTGTGTTGCCGCATCTGACTTTTGAAAAGGGTGAGGTGGGGCTAATTGTCGGCAAGAAAACTTTGAAGATGCTTCCGCTTCCCGGTCATAGTGCCGATGGGATTGGCGTGTTGGTGGAAGAAGACCGGGTGTTGTTTTCTGGCGATGTGATGATGCCTTTGCCTTATTTGGTGGATGGGAATATCGATCAAATGGAAACCTCGCTCCGGCATATGCTAAAAATGGGGTTGGAGAACGTCATTCAGGGGCATGGGGATATTGTGTTGCGTGGGGAGATCGATGGGGCGATTGAGGACAATTTAAAATATTTGGCAAAACTTCGGAAGGTCGCGCAGGATGCCGGGGCGCGGCGTTTTCCGTTGGACCTGCTTGAACGTGTCTCGGTTCAGTCGTGTGGCAAAAGTCGGGTGCTGATTGGGGGATTAGCCGAAGACCTGCATCAGCGCAATTTGATTGCGGTGTACCGTTTCCTCTTTGGGAAAAATCCGATTGGCTCGGAAGAGGTGCACGAAGATGATCTCGATGAGGACTACGAAGAATACGAAGATGAAGACTACGAGGATGAGTACGAAGAAGCGCCTATTCGTGTTCGGGACGGGTACGCCGAGGACGAAGAAGAAGAAGGGGAAGAGTTTGAACGAGATGAAGATACGGGCGTGGGTTTTACGACCGAAACAGACCTCGAAGAAGAAGATTTTGAATAACTCGAAAAAAAAACAGGCCGGTGATTTGCACCGGCCTGTTTTTTTTAAAAATACAGGTAGAAATCAGGCGGCTTTATTTTTCCTGGCTCGCAAACCCACGGGGCGCTCGTTTCCTTCGAGCAAACGCCGGATATTGGGGCGCAAAGCCCAAATCAAAAGCACCTCCGCCAGCACCCCATACAGGATAAACTGCCAGGGATAATCTGCCACAAATGCCAGTACCGCAAAAATCACCGCGGACCCGACCGCGACGCTCATCGTCGCCACCGACGCGTACCCGATCACGTAAAAAACCAACGCCCCCAACGGGAGGATGATCAAAAAGCTGGGTGCCCACAACCCCAACGACCCACCCACACACGACGCGCCTCCCGCCCCCCCGCGCAACACCCAACGCCCTTTTTCATTCCGTTCGGCGAGGAAGATCGAGTAATTGTGGCCCAGAATCACGGCAAGCGGCGCCAAAATTTTCAACCACACATTATCGGGCAGAACCATTCCTGCAATCCAAACCGGGATCGCTCCCTTAATAAAATCCACCGCCGCAGTGGCCAGCCCAACTAATTTTCCTGCGGCCCGGCCAGCGTTTGTTCCACCCGTCCGTCCACTGTGCATTTTTCGCAAATCTTGTCCGGTTTTTAGTTTAACAAAGACCAATCCAAAAGGAATGGACCCCAAAACATAAGAACCGATCAAGACCCCGATAAAAATAAGCATATCCATTACGTCCTCCGAAGCACTTGATAAAGTATATTTTGGCAATAATAACACACGGCGAAAAGACCCGTTTCAAGGAATTTGCCACGAATTTTATGAAGTTGTCTCCCGCCCCACCCGTTTCGCCATCAAAATATCCGGTTTGCCCAACCCGTTCGCATCTGGCACCACACCCGTGATCGTGTACCCCAACTTTTGATAAAACTCGAAAGGATGCCCCTTCAAATTCCGAATCCTGGCGATATGCACCCACGGATCGGGAAACAAATCCACCCCAGATAGGGTCGTCATCCCATCCACATCATCACTCCCCAGCATGATCGTGATCCCGCCCTTTCCCCGCACCTGATCCTCAAAATCCGCCACCAACGCCCGCCCGATTCCTCGCCCCTGCCAATCGGGCCGCACCACCAGCGGATGCAATTCCCAAACCATCCCATCGTACTCAGGAATCCCCCCAATCCACCCGATCACCTCCCCCGCCTCATCCACCGCCGCGCGGCAAATCCGCTCCGGGTCAACCATTTCCCGCACCTCCTCCATCGCCGATTCGTGATCCGCCCACGAACCGGGCCAATGTTCGCGAAAACCCACTGTCAGCAAGTTCGCGGCTTGTTCGAGCAGAGCCGCTTCGGTTTCTGGCGTCAAAGAGAAAATGCGAAAAATCGGTTTCATAAATCCCATTATACAAGAAACAACATATCGTTTACTTCACTTTTCCCCGCGCCGCCACCTGCCACACCCCTTCCACCTTGCCCCCTCGCACCCCCACCACCTCGTCCAACAAATTTGTCACAGGGCACACATGATTGGGCAGAACCGTCACCCGCTCCCCAATTTCCGGCTTGCGCGCGCACGCAGAAAAATCCACATGGGCGTGTTCCTCGGACAACCCATAAATTACCGCCTCGGGATACTCGCAAATATACCCGTACCCCTCCAACCCCATCAAATCCGACGACAACGTCTTGCTCCCCGCATCCAGAATCCCCCGCTCGGACGTGGGACGACTGACGACCGTAGTCAACACCCGAAACGCCACCGTCTCCAACGGGGTTGCGCCCGCCAACATGAGATGCCGATCCCCAAAAACGTACATCCCCGCGCGGTGCTCCGTTAATTCAGCGTGGGTGTGCGCCTCAAACATCCCCCGCGTCCCCCCACCGGACACGCGCGGGACCGGAAGATGCTCGGGTTCGAGCAAGGCACGGGTCTCGCGGACAAACGCATCGAGCGCGTCCGTGTTCGGGTACGTCATCAGCCCGCCGAACGTCAACCCTGGTGAACGGGCGATGATCCGCGCCAGTTCCGCGGCTTGCGCGGGGGACTGCACCCCGCACCGCTTCCCGCCCAAATCACACTCCACCAGCACGGGGATTTCCAACCCCGCGCGGTATGCCGCCTCCGCCAACCCCCGCACCACGACCGCCGAATCCGCCGTTACGGACAGGGTCACGCGCCGGGCAAGCGCCGTTAGCCGAGTGAGCTTCGTTCCCCCGATGATGTTATAGGGGATGAAAATGTCCGTCAGTCCCGCATCGGCCATCACTTCTGCCTCCCCAATCTTTTGGCAAGTGATCCCCACCGCGCCTGCATCCATCTGCATCTGCGCGATGGCGGGGATTTTGTGCGTTTTGATGTGTGGGCGGTTGGCGATGCCGTGCGTGTCCAGGTACGCCTGCAAACGGTGGATGTTCGCCGCAAGCAGATCGAGGTCTACGATGGCAGAGGGGGTATCGAGCGATGGATAGGTCATGTCATGTGATGGTACACAGAAAACACAGAAAAAAACAGAAGGGCACAGATATATTTTAAATTCAGTAAATCACGGTTTTGTAGTGACGACTTCAGTCGTTTGGGGTGACAGGCGATTGAATATTGCCACTACGGCATGAATCTGTTCTTTCTGCGCCTTCTGTGTATAAAGCACTACTTGTTGCCTACGTAAGCGATCACATCAATCTCGACCAGAATCCCCAACAACTGACTGCCCACCGTTGTCCGCGTGGGTTTGGGGTCGGGAAAGTAGGTGGCGTACACTTTGTTGTACCGTTCAAAATGAGCGAGGTCGGACAAATGTGCGGTGACTTTCACCACGTCCGCCATCGTTGCCCCACCGGATACGAGGATCGCTTTGATA
>JABWBV010000283.1 GCA_013359445.1 Anaerolineales bacterium
ATCTTCTAAAGGTTCTGGCAGGCGTGACCCAGACTTAGCAAATAAGATGCGTTTGCCCCGCTGGGAACGGGCGCGCGCCCATCAATGGAGTGTGGGGTTGTCAGGTTGGTTGTTTGTAGGGGGAACGTTAATCACCCTGTTTAGGATGTTCAACCTTTGGGTGAAACCCGGCCCAAGCAGGGTATCTGCTCTTTCCACCTCCCCGGAAGAAGCGGATCAGAAGTTGTGGCGCGCTTTGACCTTCGTGAGTTGGTTGTATCTCCTGGTTGGCTCATTCTGGTTTCAACACTGGTATACGCTATGGGTCTTGGCTCCTGGTGTTTTGTGGTTGGAGCGGCGCATCATCCGGGTCGTCCTGCCCTGGTTGGTGTTTGGAGCTTTGTCTGCAAACGTGGCCATGAACTTTTTACAGGCCACAGTCCTCAAAACCGCTCCCCCGATGGTGAGTTATCTTACGACAGTAGTGATGATTTGGGGGCCTGCCACCATTGCCCTGTTTATTTCTGTCAAGGCTGGATGGAAAGGTGTGATGTCGAATACCCGTTCGCCGGGGGAGAAACACCATCCAAATTGAACTGATCGAGTGGCCTCCCCTTAATGTCCCAGTTTTTCATACCGCCGCGCCGTATTAAAAATCCCTGTTGGGGTTATGACGTCTTCAATTACTGCAACCAGAGTAAAAGTGTTCGCATCGTACACCCTCACCACATTTCCAAGCCAATCACTGATATAGATATAACTGCCATCTTGCGTAAATTCCGGGTGTAGGGTTTGGAGACCGTCGCTAATGACATGCGTCACCGAAAAGGTGGTCTTATTAATGATGTAAATCTCGTTGGGCGAAGGTCCGAACATTGTATCGGCCCAAACATACGGATTGGCCTCATGGGTGCGGATGAACAAACCCGGTCCACTCGTTGGAATTTGGGCCATAATCTCGTTATCAGCCAGATTCCAGACCGTGACCAGCCCCTCCCCGGCGTGGACGGTCGCGCCGTATTCCACTCCGCCCGCTTCCCACACCGCGCCCGAGCCGGGATGGGGAAGATCCCCGGTCGCAATCGTATCCACCAAGGTCCAGTTTTGCACATCAATGACCGCCATGTAGCTGTCCCCCTGGGATGCGATGTAAAACCGCGTATTGTCGGGGCTGAGAAAGCCGTCGTGGAGGATACGCCCGACGTTTTCGAGCTTGTCGATCGGAAAATCAGGCTGGCTGTAATCAATACGCCAGACCTGACCCGCTTCTTTTAACCCCAGGATGAAATAGGGGCCAACCAAATCAGGAGCGACATCACTCGTGATCGCCACACGGGATTGGACGAAAACCCCGTCTGGGTCCGTGCCTTCTGTCGCAAGCACTTTGAGTGGTTCCAGGGTTTGGGCATCCAGAATCACGGCAGTATGTGGGATGTAGTTTCCGGCAATGAGGTACTGGCCATCGTCCGAAATTGCCAACCCACGTGAATCATGCCCGACCCGCACTTTGGTCACTGCTTGTAAACTATACAGATCGATCTTGAATACCCACCCATCCCGCCCCAGATTGTAAGCCCAGCGATCATTGGTGGGGTCAAAAGCGTAGCCGTGGGCGCGGTAACTCGCGTCTATATGAGCCAAAAGTTCGTGAGTATCCCCATCCACAACGGCAATGCGACGCGCCTCGCGTTCGGTGATCAAAAACAGATTGTCCAGCTTCCCGTTGTGGGTCGGCGCAGGAGGAAGTTGATCTTCGGGAACGAGCACGGTTCGGCTCGCGGCAATTTGGGGCATCCCCCATTCAAGCTCTGCATAATTGGGTTCACTGCGGAGAAATCCAACGAGCATCCAAATTTCTTCGTCGGTCAGGCCAAAGGAACCCCACGCGGGCATGATCGTTCCCACACGTCCATTTTTGATCGTGTCGAAGTAGAAACTATCCACTTCTAACATCATATCCGGGATCAAGGCTGGCCCAACACCCCCACCACGATCTGCGCCATGACAGCCACTACAATAATCCAAATACGCCTCCTCGACAGGCGTGCCCTCAAATAGCGTCTCCGCCCCGCCTTCCAGCACCAGAATCTCCCCTTCAATGCCAGAGGAAAAACTGGATGCATAATGGTAAATGCCGGGCGTATCCATCAGCCAGGTAAACTGTGTCCCAGGAGCAAGGATTGGGTCAGGCAACCAGCTCTTATCTCCGATCAACGTGTGGGAGATGACCTCGTTATTTTCCCATTGAACCATTGTCCCAGGCCTCACGGCAAGCGTATGGGGTGTAAACCGGCCATCTGCAAGTGTAACTTCCACAGATACATCCTTCACGTAAGGCAAATAGACAATAAAATTCTCCCCTGCATCTACAGTTTCAAACATTCCTCCCCCGAAAATAATTCCAATGATCAGGATGAATATAGCGGATAACCAAAGTGCGGTAAATTTTTTCATAGGGGTTATTATATGGATGTGATCTGGTTTGCTCTTCCCAAAGCTTCAAATATCACTCGAAAATCGCTCTTTAATCGTAATGACTCAGGGCTCGGGAGGAAATTCGCCCCAAAAAGGGCAGGGATATAAAGCGCCCGTGATTGGGCATCGTGACGGTGACACTGAATGGTAAAATAGACTCTATGACTCTCAAATCCATCCGCGGCCAGTTTGCGATCCTATTTTTGAGTTTCTTCCTATTGGTAGTTATTTCTACAGGGGTGATCTATTGGGCCTTGAATTCTCAAAAAACCGATGCCATTATTATTAACCTGGCCGGACGTCAAAGAATGTTGACCCAACAAATGACCTGGCTTGCCCTCAATGCACCAGAGCGCGAAGATTTAGGGCATGCTATCCGCCAATTTGAATTGACGCTCCAGGCCTTGCGCGAAGGGGGGATCGTTCTGGATTCAGCTTCCCAGGCGGTGACCCTCCCTCCTGCTCCCGACGCAGAATTAGCTGAGCAATTGACCGAAGCAACGGAAACCTGGGCCTCGTTCCGGGAAAAATTAGCTATTCTCCGTTCAACCCCCGTGAATGACATGACTTGGATTGAAACCGCTAATCATTTGCAAACAGAATCACCCGTGATTCTTGCTCAGCTGGATGCCATCGTGATGGCATTTGAACAAAGGGCGGAAGCAAAAGTTGCCCGCCTTTTCTGGCTTGAACTTGGGTTTACCTCGCTCGCTTTTCTGCTTTTAGTGGGAGGGTATCAACTCACGCGAAGACGCATCCTGGCTCCTTTAGCCGAGTTGGGAATTTCGACAAAACGCATCGGGCAGGGAGATTTCAGCCACCCAATCCAATTAGCGCATGAAGATGAATTTGGTCAATTGGCTGAGATCTTTGAAAATATGCGTGGTGAATTGGCCCTAGCCCGTGAATTATTGGAAGACCGGGTTGCCCGCAGAACCCGTGAGCTTTCTGTTGCCTTCGAATTCAGCCAGGAAATCGTGGCCCAACTCGATTTAGCGCATCTGCTCCAATCCGTAACCGAACGGACGCAAACCTTGATGCACGCCGATTCGGTCGCATTGTGCCTGCTTAATGCAGATAAAGCCGTTCTGGAACTGGTCGCTAACCGCGGAGCCAGAAGTAACATCCTTCAGATAAGACAACCTATCGACGAGGGCTTGGCAGAGCGCGTGTTCGAAACTGGGCTGGCACTGGCAGACGAAAACACCTGCTCAGGATGTAAATTCCTGGCCGCACAAGGGCCGGGGCATTGTCTGGCCGCCCCGCTCAAAGTAGGGGAGCAATATCTTGGGGCACTTTGCATTTCCCGGCGGGGAGAGCAGATTTTCGACGAGGATGAAAAAAGGGCCTTGACTTTATTAGTCAATGCCGCGGCCATTGCCATTGTCAACGCAAATCTGGCCGCGTCCGAACGCCGTGAAGCCCAACAGGTAGCCGTCCTGGCCGAGCGCGAGCGGCTGGCGGCAGAATTACACGACCATCTGGCACAGACCTTGAGCTTTATGCGGATCAAAACCGGACGTGTAAGAGAAGCCATCACCGAAAGCCAACCGACAAAAGCTGATGAGGAATTAACCCGTCTCCAATCAGCCTTGGATATGGCCTATACCCAGGTTCGCGAAGCCCTGGCCGGGTTACGTCAACCTGTTCCGGTTGGGGATGATCTGGCCCAGAAATTGATTGCATGTAAAGTTGAGTTTGAAAATCACGCAGAGCTCCCACTAATTTTGAACATTGAGCACCCCGAAGCTATGGAGCTTCCTTCGAATGTACAAGGGCAAATCATTCACATTATCCGAGGTGCCTTAAGCAACATTCACCGGCACGCCCACGCCAGTTTCGTGCAGGTCCACGTGAAGCGGCAAACAAATCAAGCGATCTTCATTGTGGAAGACGACGGACATGGTTTTGATCCCCAGGTCGCCCTCGACGATCATCACCTGGGGCTACACATCATGCGAACCCGAGCTGAGCGGAGCGGTGGGAAACTTACGGTAGAATCCACGCCCGGACATGGAACACGCGTGTCGTGTTGTTTCCCTTTACAAAAATAAATGCCAAAAGCCTCTATTCTCCTTGCTGATGATCACCAACTCTTTCGCGAAGGGCTTGCCAGTTTGCTCAATGCACAAGCTGACCTTAAAGTGGTCGGACAGGCTGGCGATGGTCTCGAAGCCCTGACGTTTGCCCGCGATCTGCATCCAGATTTAATCGTCATGGATATCAGTATGCCGGTTTGTGATGGGTTAGAAGCCACCCGGTTGGTTCACGAACGCTTTCCTGAAACCAAAATTTTGATCCTCACCGTTCATGAAGAAGAAGAAAAACTTTTCGAGGCCATTCGGGCCGGGGCATGTGGGTATTTGCTCAAAAGCACAGATTCCGAGGGGTTCCTGGTGGGGGTCCGCGGCGCACTTCAGGGCGAGGCGCATCTCCCCCCTCGCCTGGCCGCCCATCTTTTAGAGGCTTTTGCTCGAAGCGGAAAAGAGGGACAAATTTCCGGCGTGAGCGATGAGGCTTTTCCCGAACTCACGTCCAGAGAACTTGATGTCTTGCATCTAATTGCCAAGCGTGCGACGGATAAGGAAATTGCCACACAGCTTTCTATCAGCATTCATACGGTCAAAACCCATGTTCGCAATATTTTGAGTAAGCTCCACCTTTCCAACCGGCGACAGGCTGGCCGGTTGGCCGCCCAAAAAGCACTGACTCATCTGCCAAAAACTCCGAGGCGTTGATTTTGGGTATTAGAAAAACTCTGTGCCGATGATTCTGGGGAGAACGAATTAGGAACTTGGGGGGATCGTCTCATTCTTTTTTCATGCTTGAGATTTCATGGCTAAAGTCCGATACTTGCGACTGTTTCCAAATCTTAATGGAACTCAAAAAAATTTATACGAATAGGAGTTTGTCATTATGCGAGTCGCAATTGTAGGCAATGGAATTCTTAGTAATCTGGGCGCGTTGTATTTTAAAAAACGTCTGCCTGCTTCGGTGGAAATTGTCTTGATTGGCCCAGAGGACAGGGGTGGATTGCCCCTCGTGGGCGAATCAACCATCGAAATTACCTCACAATTTTTAGAAACCGAATTAGGCTTGGCTGAATACCTATGCAAAAATCACTATCCTAAATTTGGGTTGACGTATTATTTCAAACTCGATCTGGATAACCCGGATGACCGGACTTATTCCGTACATTGCAACGAGCGCGGTCCATCCAACAACCCCCCTCTGGAGAGTTGGACTGGTCCCATGGTCCGCCCGCTTTCGTGGCTCCTGAACCGGTTCACCTTTGATCGGGATATCCGCAAGATGGTGGACGAACGGGGCGGGATCGAGCGCATTGATGGGCTTGTTACAGATGTCGCCCTGGATGGGCAAGAGGGACACACTTTGCAGATCAAAGAAACCAATGGCCATACTCGTTCAATAAAAGCGGATTGGGTGATTGATGGCACAGGGCGCAATCGTCTGCTGGCTAAAAAACTCGACCTGGTCATTAAGCCGGAAGGACAACGGAACTGTTTTTGGTTTTGGCTAGCAGATTTTGACCGATCCTTGCTCAAAAATCTGAATGCCCTTGGGCCCAAGCCCCCCGCGCCTGGTGAGCCGTTCCACTACGACCGTTACTACACCACCCATCATTTCATGGGGCGCGGCAATTGGATTTGGATGATTCCGATCAAGGCTGAGGACAACTCAGAACTGATCAGCATCGGCTTTGTTTCTCACCCAGATGTTTACGAACATGAAGTGCGATCCGTGGATGATTTTATCGAACAGGTCAGCAAGGTGCATCCTGTGGTGACCGACTTTGTGAAAAGTGGGCGGGTTGTAGACACACAGCTACTCCGGCGATATCACTATGTTGTCAGCAAGGTCTATTCCCCCAATCGTTGGGGCATCCTCGGGGATGCCGCTTTTGCGCCCGATCCGCTGTTTAGCAACGGATTAGCTTTTGGAACCCTGCAATTGGAACATCTAGGCGAGATGATCACCCAAGACCTGGAAGGAAAACTTGCCCCAGAGTACGTGAACGCGCTATCCGACGCACTTATGGGACCGATTCTTGGCTCGCAAACCGCCATCTCCAAATGGTATCACTCCATGGACGATCCCTTCCTGTCTTCTTTACGGCTGACCTGGATCGAGTACACGTATTTCTATATGGTTCTCCCGATGGTGGTCAACCGTTGTCACTATCAACCGGATCGCATGAAGCTATGGAAGGTGTTACAGTTCAGACAAGACAAGAACCCTTATGAGATTCCGCAAGCCTTGTTACAAGCGCGCAGTTTGTTCGATAAACCCACCCCTGAACACTTCCTTTACAGAGGCAAAGAGAAGGTTAATCTGAGAGCACTGGATAAGGTGGAACGGGTAGATGAAAT
Organism: Anaerolineales bacterium; assembly: GCA_013359445.1. Classification (GTDB taxonomy): domain Bacteria; phylum Chloroflexota; class Anaerolineae; order Anaerolineales; family JABWBV01; genus JABWBV01. The sequence continues at coordinate 6,846 of JABWBV010000283.1, forward strand.
TCTCGATCAAGTTAACGAAGGTTCTACGCTTTTAGGGAAGTACACCCGAGAAGTAGTTGAGCGAGTTAAGGAATTGGCGGGTTAAGAATCCCTTCGTTTCCAGGAAGCCAGGTATAAAGTTTTTTACAGAGGGAATCAAAGGCCTGGTTTCCTGTTTTCATATCGATTTACGCTATATTTCCTGATTATTTAACTTTTGGTGCTGATTTTAGAGGTTGAATTGAGCAATAGAGAAAGGGGCAATATGGACATCACTATTTCTTGGATCACGCGTCAATTCCCTTCGCCCGGCTAATCAATCTTGAGATTAGCCGGATATCAATTTTTTGATAAAGTCGGCGTCGGCATTCATACAAAATTAGGATACAAATAGACCATATTATGTTTTTGGGCATCAAGTATGGCGCGTGCTACGTGTCAAAACAGGGCAATTAACAAATTTACTGTCGATATGAGGTTCACCATAGTTGGTTTATGTTTTCATCTAACTTAGGGGAAGCCCTGTCTTCCATCGACCAGCATCAAAAGTTATTATAATAATCAAAGAGATGTTTTCCTCTATCTTTTGTATTGGAAGCTACTGCAATGACAAACTGTATGCGTTGGATTATTCGGCTAAACGTGGTGGTTATGATATGGGTAATGATTTCTTTAGGTGCTCAAGCCCAAGATGTACCTTCTCTTAAGGTTATCCACACACAGGCAACTTATCCGCAAAACACAATCCCAAGTATTAACTCTAACAATGCAATTACCCCAAAACTCAAAACAGCCCCAAATCTAGCTGATAAAGAAGATGTTTCTACGATCAATTCCCTAATAATTTCAAAGCTTAATGATCCGTTATCTTATCAGGCTCATGTAAGCGACTTTAAAATTAGCCCGAATGGAGAACACGTTGTTTTTATTGTTAGCCAGGTGGGCGATGACGATGGATTATGGAGTGTACCTCTGGCTGGCAGTGATCCCATTCAAATCAACGGCCCGCTTGCTTATTCGGATTATGTAATTAGTTTTCATATTAGTCCGGATAGTCAGTGGGTGGTTTATACTACAAATTATGAAGGGGATTGGCAAATTTTCAGTGTACCTATTTTGGGTGGCCCAGTAGCTCAACTTAATCCCCAGTTGATTAACGGAGGAAATGTCTATCCAAATGATTGGGAATATGAAATTAGCCCCGACAGTACACGCGTGGTGTATGTAGCTGATCAAGATACAGATGAGGTTTTAGAACTTTACAGTGTTCCGATTATCGGGGGGATGGTTACCAAACTCAATGATCCTCTGATTGCTGGCGGTGATATATCTCGCGCAAGTTCTTCGGCCTATTGGTTCGATATTAGTCCTGATAGTCAGCATGTTGTTTATTCTGCCGATCAGGAGATAGATAATGACTTTGAGTTATATAGTGTGCCGATTGGGGGCGGGACTGCTATTAAGCTCAATAGTCCATTAGCTACCTCCCCAATTTCAGGGGATGTCATTGGCGATGTTCATACCTATCAGATCAGTATAGACGGTACACAGGTGGTTTATATTGCCTATTTGGAGGGGGATGACGGTATCGAACTTCACCTTGTCCCAATTACAGGGGGGGTGACTACATCTTTTGAGGGGACACCCACTTTTCTAGGGTCGCTTGACTTGAGGATTTCCCTTAGCTCTGATGGTTCACGCGTTATTTACCATCCGCGCGAGGACCAATTGTTTAGTGTCCCACTCTCAGGCCAGACTTCCATTCAGTTAAACGATCCAATACTTGGCGATGTGATTGATTTTTCGCTCACGCCCGATAGTGAATATGTGGTCTATACCGCTTCACGAAGTGAGAGTTACGAATATATTCGGGAATTATTCAGCGTTCCGATTGCTGGAGGTTCGTCTTTAAGATTACACGAGCCTTTCGGACC
>JABWBV010000284.1 GCA_013359445.1 Anaerolineales bacterium
TGGGGGTCAGCGTAATGGTGGGGGTCGGGGAAGGCGTCACCGAGGGCGTAAGCGTAATCGTCGGGGTTAGGGTCGGTTCGGGGGTGGGTGGGTCGCCCACGACAGTAAACGTTCCGGTTTGGAATAAATCCAGGTACAAATACATGTAGACGGTATACTCGCCCGGCAACCACACATCCGGGGACGGTTCCCAATCGGTATAGCCAATCCCTCCCGTGCCGCCATCCCAGGGAAACGTCTCCGAATGGACTAAATCACCTTCGCGATACCACAAGGCCGACCACTGCACCCCATCGATCAGTTGATCGTAGCTAAAAATTGCATAGAGGTGCCCGACGGGGTTGGTGAACACCGTGGAGGCGTTAATTGGCGCGTAGTCCTCATCAATCCCCTGTGCAAAAGTAAAGTCGCTAAAGATTGAATTGGGATTCGGGACGAGGGTGCTCTCAAACAAAGTTTCAACCGCCAGCGGGAACGAAGGGGTTGGCGAAGGGGTCGGGGTGTTGGTTTGCGAGGGGGTTTCCGTCACCGTGGGCGTGGGGCTGATGGTCGGGGTTAGGGTGATGGTAGGCGTAAGCGTAACGGTTGGGGTGAGGGTGGAGGTCGCCGTTGGAGGGAAAATACTATACGCAACCGGTTCGGCATACGAGGTGGTGACAATCCCAAAAACGATGAAAAGAAACGACATAAAAACCAGGCGCCAACCGCGCACCATCCCCTGTTGGCGCAGGCGAAAGAAACGGATTTTTCGGGCCGCTTGAATGGCGCGAAACCCGCCCAAAAAGGCTAAGACGGCAAAAAAGAAAAGCAGGACCGTCGCTGTGATGACCGCCGTGCGAATGTCCAGATTAAGATTTTGGAGATTCATAGGATTGATTGGCTTCTACCGGATTTCGCAGGGCACCCAACCCTTCAATGGCAACTTCGACGACATCCCCCGGGGCGAGTGGCCCGACCCCCGAAGGGGTACCGGTCAAGATCACATCGCCAGGCTCGAGCGTCATCACGGTAGACGCGTACGCGATTAACTGACGGACGGAGAAAACCATATCGCGAGTCGACCCCATTTGGCGCATATCCCCATTGACATGACAGGTGATCAGGGCATCGGACGGATCGAAATCGGTATCGATCCACGGCCCAAGTGGGCAGAAGGTATCGAAACCTTTGGCGCGGGTCCACTGTCCATCTTTCCGTTGCAAATCGCGGGCGGTCACGTCGTTGGCTAACGTGTACCCCAGCACATGTGTCAGGGCATTTTGAGGCGTAATCCAGCGGCCACGTTGACCGATGACAATGACAAGTTCGGCTTCGTGCTCGACCTGTGCAGACTGTGGGGGAAGAGAAATGGGGGTTTCCGGGCCAATCACAGAAGAAGGGGGTTTGAGGAAAAGCAACGGGGCTTCCGGCACTTCCACATTGTGTTCTTTGGCATGGGCGACATAATTGCGCCCCACACAAATAATTTTACTGGGAAGCACAGGGGCAAGCAACCGGACTTCTTTTAAAGGAAGATTGGCTTCCATCCGGCGAAATTCACCGGTCAATTGCCCCTCAAGTGGGCCGACAAGTTCGTTATAAAGCCACCCCTGAGTAGGAGGCTGGCCGGGTTTTTGATATCTTACTAAGCGCATACCCCCATTGTACACTGATTAGAAAGCCGTGTACAAGACTTCGGAAGAGGATCAACCTAATTTTTCGGAAGGCTTTAGGCTGTGAGGGGACTTACCAGGCCTCAAGATACGACCATCTGGTTTATTCGTGGGCGTGATGAATTTTTTCGGCTAGATTGGCAACCGCTTGATCCACCCCATTAAACCGCGCGGCATACCGCCAACGGAGCGCCTGACACACCGCATACACGACCCCGTTGACCAACAACATTCTTAGTTCAATCGTGGGTTGGGCCGGGACGATAATGACAAAGTCCACTGCCCGCGCGGCCTGGCTGGAAGCCGAACTGACAATGGCCGCGGTGGCAATATTCCGACTACGTGCCTCCATCAAAGCATTGGAGATGAAGGGTGCGTCCCCGCTGACATCAATCGCCAGCAAGAGATCATCTTTTTCTGCGGCTTGAACGACCCTAGCCATATCGGTGGCTGAGGTTTGTGCGACCGAAACAAGAAATTTTCCCCGTTCGAGCAGATTAACCAGGGTATACCCGGAAGGTTGCGCCAGCATATCGGGCAAAAGGGTAATTTTGCGGGCCTGACCAATCTTTTCAACCAGACGGGCCATAATATCCACATCTAAAAGCAAGTACGTCTGGCCAAAAATGGTCCGAAGCTCTTGCAAAGCGGTGCGAACAACACTGACAAGTGAATCCTTATGTGCGGCTTGCGGACGCGCCATAATTTGTTCACGCACCCGATCCCTGATATCCCGTAACAAATCCGGATAACCGGCATAACCTAAATGCTGAGAAAATCGAACGACCGTGGTAGCATCCAAATCCACCGCATGACCGAGTTCCGTCGCCGTCATAAATGCGGCATCAATATAAGAATCCAGCAAAAAATCAGCCAGACGCACAAAACTTTTTGAAAGTTCTGGATACGCTTTCCTTATTCGCTCGTCATAGCTGAGATGATTACCGTTCTTTCTTGCCATTGCGATTCAGTTTAGCATATCCGTGGAACAGGCGCAAACGCAGGGCAAGAGGAATTTCGCTTCCCCAAATTACACTTCTGCGGTACAATCGCGTCGCTTTGAATACGCTTCGGGCGAGTAGCTCAGTTGGTTAGAGCGCTTCTCTTACAAAGAAGAGGTCATGGGTTCAAGTCCCTTTTCGCCCACTTTTGCATCACCTTAGACCCCTTCTCTTGCCGAAAATGGCAGAGATGGGGTCAAGGGAAAGGCAAAAAATCACAGGGTGGTGATGTCCGTTTCAACCGTTGTCCCCTTCTCCGGCCTTAAAAAAACAGCCCCTTTTTTTATTCGGAATAATGTACTGAATTATCAGACTACGCTATTCCGTCCCGGAGACCCCTTCTATGACTATCTCACAATTGACCCTGGCTGATGCCATTGACGGCTATTCTCTCGCCGCCGAAATCACCCTCGCCCCCACCACCTGCCAAAATTACGCAGGCACATTCTGTCTCTTTCAAGCCTTCTTTGAGGATGATCCGCTCCTGGACGACTTGACTGAGCGCGACATCGAACGTTTTCTCGCCGACCTTAAGAAAGTAAAAAACGAGGGAAAAAAGCAGGTTTCAGACGCAACTATCCGAACCCGCCACATTCATCTCGCCGCGCTTTGGACCTGGTTGATTGAGCAAGGCTATGCAACCAAACACATCGTCCAGGCGGTTAAAGCGCCCAAACCTAAAAGCCCGGATATTGTGCCCTACACCCAGGCGGATGTGGTTGCCATGCTTGGCGTACTTAATAAATCACGCCGCTACTCCCGTCCTGGCAAGCGTGAAACCGAACATAGCCTCCCCCACCCCCTCCGCAATCGCACGATTATTCTGGTGCTTCTGGATACGGGACTCCGCGCGACTGAACTCTGTAACCTTCAAATTCGGCACGTGGATATCAGAAATAGCCATATACAGGTTGAAGGAGGTAAAGGGGACAAGGATCGCAACGTCCCTTTCAGCACACGCACCGGCCAAATCCTTTGGCAGTACATCACGTCACGCAAAAAAGACCCGGCAAATGCTCCCCTTTTCATTAATGACGAAAACCGCCCCCTCGACCGGCATAGCTTAAGAAAAACGCTGATCCGCATTGGGGAAAGAGCGGGGCTACGGAATATCGGGGTTCACCGCTTCCGACATACGTTTGCCGTTAATTTTCTTCGGAATGGGATTAAAAATGGTGGGGCCAATCCCTGGGCACTCCAACAAATCCTCGGGCACACCGATATGCAAACGGTCTCGATTTACCTAAAACTCGCACAAGCAGATTTGGACACCGCCCATAGAACGGCGTCGGTGGTGGAAAATTGGCGGTTGTAGAACTATATTTGACAATTTGCCTGGAGAAACTCATGAATGATGAATTATTTTCCGACCTATTAGAAAGTGTCCGGGAAGGGGGTACCATCCTACGTGGCGAAAAACCGGCCAGCCGCACGTTTGTGATCGAACCTTTGGATGTAAAACGCATTCGCGAGGCTTTCAAGCTCTCGCAGAGCGAATTTGCGGCGGTATTGGGCATCCGTATCAAGACCCTCCAAAACTGGGAACAAGGCCGCCGTGCGCCGCAGGGACCCGCACGGGTGCTCCTTCAGGTCGCCGCCCGGCATCCTGAGGCGGTGTGGGATGTAGTAAGGTCGCCTTGAGCGAAGAGGGGGCAACCGAAAAAAATCCCCTGGTACGTCCCGGTGAAGTTTTAGTATGAAGACTGGCTCATCCCCAATGGGATGAGCCAGTTTCAATTGGCAAAAGTGTTGCGAATATCGCCGTCTCTGTTCAAAATGTGCCTATTTAAAAAATTGGCTCACTTGCACCAATTGCACACTTTCCTCTTCCGCGCGCTCCTCCAAAGCCTCCGTAAACCCCACCTTCGAAAACAGCACGTACCCCACCTGCCACCCGGTCTCCCCTAACATCTGCCGGGTTTTGCGCTGTAATGTCTCAAGCACATCCACCCCCACCGGGTTATTTGACCACTTACATTCCCCGACCAGCACGCTTCTCTCCAAAGCGCTGATCGCCACCACATCTATCTCAGCCTGGGCCTCCCACCAATTCCCGATCCGCTCCGGGAGAAATGCCAACTGCCCGCGTTGCCCCAACTGGACGAGATAAGCCCGCGCCGCTTCCTCAAACGCATAACTGACAAACTGATCGAACGTGGGCTGAACCCGTTGGGCCAGAATCCCCTCCGCCATGCCCAGGTCTAGCGAGCTTTGATACGGATGCACATACCGGAACCAAAACCGCAAAAACGGATCGGCAATGTGATACAACCCTTTTTTGCTTTTTTCCGGCTGGCTTTCGGTCGCCGGGACACGCCGCTCGACCAGGTGCATTTGTTGGAGAATGTCCAAATACCGCGCCGTGATCGAGCTGTTCCCCACCCCGGCCCCCTGAGCAATCTCGTTCAAGCGCGTCCGCCCAAAGGCGATGGCGCGTAAAATCGAAAAGTAGTTGCGCGGTTCACGCAGTTCTTCCAACAGAAGCAGGCGCGGTTCGGCAAAGAGCAAGCCCTGGCGTTCCAGGATATGCTGGCGGATGTTGGTAAAAATATCCGTTTGGTCGGAAAACGCGCTCAGGTAATAGGGCATCCCGCCTAACACCGCCCAGGCTTCCAGGCGTTCGACGGGCGAATAGTTGGGGAAAAAGGCTGAGACCGCCCGCAAAGCCAACGGTTCCAGTAAGGCACTGCCCGTCCGCCGCCCGTAGAGCGGAGCCTGATAGCCCAACAATTCCGTTTCCATCATCCCGATGTAGGACCCACACAGAATCAACATCACTTGTGAGTTCCGCAAGGTTTCATCCCACACTTTTTGAAGGATGGAGGGAAGGGCCTTGTTCCCGCTGATCAGGTAAGTAAACTCCCCCATCACCACAATCACCCGCTTTTCAATCTCGGCCAACGCACGCAAGGCCGCTTCCCAGGAAGGGTAAGTAAATCCTTCGGGCACGCTGGCGTGGATAAACCGGTACACCTGTTGGGAAAAGGTGGCAAGTTGGTCGTGGTCGGAACTGAGGGTGGCGATGAAGAACAGGTGGGGTTTCTCCGCACAAAAGGCGCGGAGGAGTTCAGTCTTGCCGACACGTCGCCGCCCGTAAAGGACAAATAGCTCGGCGCGGCCAGATGTGTAGAGGGTATTGAGTTGAGTGAGTTCGGTTTCGCGATCTACGAACATGGGGATTCCTTGAACACAAATTGTGATTATTATAATCGTGATTTGTATTCTCGCACAAAACCATTCATAAAAAGAAACAGGAGGTTTTTTTGAAAAGAATGCCCCGCCTGGACGTTCACTCAAAGCGAGTGGAATAGGCGGGGCATTTTTATGGTGGTTACTGTTATTCGGGTGGTTATTCCTGCACCCGCTCAAACGCGGCGGCAGGGGCTTTGCTGCGTTTGCCTTTGCGGGCTTTCCGGTAGGCATGGTACAGGTTTTCAAAGGTATGCACCTGGGGGAAAAGGTTGCGGTAAGTTTTCACGGGAATAGAAACCCGCCCATTGCCCTTTCGTTCTCATCAATCGCCCAAATTGCCCCATCCCTGAAAAACCGAGTTTTTTCCCTGAAAGCGGGCGTTTCTTGCTAGAAAAGTTTCCTTATAAGCAGGGCATTCCTGCTTATAAGGAAAAAACTCGGTTTTTCGCCGTCAAAAAGCGTAAGACGGACAATCCGCCCTACAAAAATTTCGGCCCGCCTAACGGCGGGAAAGGGGGGAGGGCTTCCTCGCCTTTGATCCGTATAACGCCAGCACAAGAAAACAGAACGCAGAAAACAGGAAACAGAAAACGGGCAACCGCCCAAGCCCGGTTGCCTCACCTGGGGAGACCTACCAACACCCGAAAACCGACGTCGTTGTTACTGCGGCCCGGGAGGTCGTCGATGCGGGCGGACACACGGGCGAGGTCGGAGCCACCGCTCCACGAGCCGCCCCGCAGAGTGAGCGAGCCGTCTGTGCCACGTCGAAAATTCGCCTGCCACTCCCACACGCTTCCCCCCATGTCCCATACGTCGGTTAGACTTACGCCTAGAGGATACATGCCCACTGGCGTCGTCCGGCTCAGACCACTTTTGCTCACATTGGCATGCGCTAGGATCGCTTTTTCGTCTTGCGTCGCTTCACCGGGTTTGTCCCACGGAAAACGGTTTTTCGGCGTTTCTCCGCCCGCCGCCAGGCTCCATTCTGCGTCAGTCGGCAAACGAAGCAAGGCGGGTTTCAGCCCAGGATTAGTGCGACCCTCGTCCAACTCCCCCCAGTGTTTCACCACCCACCGGCAGTACGCATTCGCCTCGTACCAACTTACCCCTACCACCGGCACACCCTTTCGCATAATCCCCAAACGCGGGTCATGCCAATAACGAGGCCACAATTTTCCATCTTTATTGCGATCCGGTGGATAAGGGGCTTGATAATTCTTCCAGCCCTTATCTCCCCAATCCCCCGTCATCGCTTGACTCTTTTTGTCAAATTTCGGGAAACCCTGCCACAAGGCTGGATCGGCGTAATCATCTGCTTCCAGAAAACGTTGGTATTGGAGATTGGTGACTGGATATTTGGCAATTGCGAAGGGAGATGGGTTGGTTGGTTTGCTGGTTTGCGGATTTGCCGTTTTGCTGATTTCTACAAACTCGTACAAATCTTCCGGCAGTTCGCCCAGTTCGTCCCAGATGTCGGCGGCATCGGCGCGGGTGAGGAGGGGGATTTTGGGCATGGGGCTGGGGCGGTCGGTGTCCGGGTCTATGTCCTGCATCGTTTCGCGGAGGTGGCGTTTGATGAGCCGGGCGACGTTGCGTTTCACCACGCGTTCGCCGATGTCAGCCAGGGCGCGTCCGGCCAGCACCGCGGGGCGACCCAGTTGGGCCGTGTTTTCCGCCTGAATGAGCACAATGTCGGACAGGTAATCGTTGATGTATTCGCTGTTTTGGATGATGCCCAATTGCCCCGCCGCGAGCAGGATCACTTCCTGCCAGCGGGGGTCATGCCAGTGGTCTTTGAGCATCTTCTTTTGGTCGTCCGTGCGTTTGCTGGCAATGTACCGGGCGGCCAGGTATTCTTCAAAGGTCAGGTGGAAAAAGCCCAACTGCCCCAACCCGCGTTCGGCGAGCAGGCCGGTTTGGTGGCGGGCGTGGTGCAGGAACCGGCGAATCAGTTCGTGGGCGTTTTTGGCGTCGAACCCTTCTTCTTCGCACAGGATACGTTGCAGGCGGGTTTCCCACTCTTCAAAGGGCGCGGTTCCGCCAGGGCGGGCTTCGTGCAACCAGTAGGCGAGGGGGGCCATGATACGGATGATGGTGTCTTCGCCCAATTCCGCCAGCAGGTCATCGGACAGGCCGGTTTGCGCTTGCCGCCAGGATTCGATGAGCGTTTGGGCGGCGATCTCGTACAGTTTGATCCGGCGGTTGGGCAGACGTCCGACGTTTTCGTAAATGAAAGCCAAAATGGTGAGCAGGAGCGGGTTGGTGGCGAGGCGGCGCACGCTCGGCCATTGCATGATGCCGGGGAGCAAGCCCCCCACCCGGTCCCGTGCCCTGGCGTTCACCGTTTCCGGGGGCAGGTCGGGATCATGGGCGTGTTCGTGGGCGGTGTACCAGCGCAAGAGAAAGGCTTCCACTTCTTCCGGGGGGCGCAGGGGGCTGAGTTGGACGTGGGTGAAGTCAGGCAGGGGGGCGTTCCAGTAGCCTTCGATGCGGCTGGTGAGGATCAGGCGGTTGGGCCGGTCACTGCACCAGACATCGGCAAACTTCCGCACTTTGTCCACCACTTTCGTGTGCAGGGATTTGCCATTGAGCGGATCGGTGTCCACTTCATCCAGGCCGTCCAACAACACCATGCACGCGCCTTCTCCCAACGCATGGCGCAGGAACTCGCCCAGGCGCGGGGCGGAGGTGTATTCTTGTTCGATGGCGGCGAGCAGGAATTTGTCGAGGGCGAGGTTGGGTTGTGTTTCCAGTTGCCGGGCGTAGTCGGCCACCCGCACCAGGATGGGGATATAGGGCGTAAACAGGCCCAACCGCGCCGCGCCATAGCCATATGCCAACATCAGGGCGATAAACCGCAGGGAGATCGTTTTCCCCGCCCCTGGTTGACCC
>JABWBV010000285.1 GCA_013359445.1 Anaerolineales bacterium
ACCGCCCGAGCAGGTTCCCCGTTGGCGATCAGAATCCGTGCCAGGCCAATGTACAACGGTTCGCGGATCGTGTTCACCTCATCTTCAGCCAAAAGATTCAAAGCCTTCGCCCAGCCCAATGCGGAGGGCAGGTCTCCCTGTAAAAGCCAACTCCGCACTTGCAGGTAATCCAGATCATAGGGGATATACTCGGGATGCGGGTGTGCCTCGACCAATTCACGACACGCCTGAATCAAACGGGCGGCATCTGAAAAGTGCCTGAGCGCCAACTCCTTTTTGATAGCCTTGAAGAGAACATTGATTTTTCGCGCGGGGTCCTGATCCACCTCGGTGCGTTTGTAGGATTTTTCCAGATAACGATCCACCATTGCAAAATCATTCCACTCGTGCCCCAGGTCCACGAGATGACCGTACACGATATTCGCCGAAAGGCTATATTCCATGTGATACGTCACGGCAAATTCTACAGCCTGGAGAAAGAACTTTTCAGCATTGCGGAACTGGCCGCGTAGGCTAAACATCAGTGCATAGTTTGCCATCGCATAGAGCGCAGTGTGCCAATCCTCGGCCTGCCGGGCCAGATGGGTGGCTTCATCAAAGGCCTCGGCCGCGTGGAGATGGTCATCTTTCCAAAACAGGGCAATCCCATATGCCAGTTTTAGTCGTCCCATTAAATTAGGATCATCTTGGGAAATCAGAGCAAAGGCCTGCTCAATCAGGGCTAACGTATGGTCGTACTGACCCTGGCGCAAGGCCAAAAAGGCCCGTGTGGCGAACGCCTGCCCCTTCAAATGGGTCTGGGTCGGCGCAATCTCATGTTCAGCGGCAGTGAGATACCGGCCCGCTTCTTCCAAACGGTGCATCCAAAGCAAAACCAGCGCGTAAATGATACACAGCCTGGGGTGAGTCAGCAGGTGTGTTTCCGGGATCTGTTGCAACCAGGAATATGCAGTTTGGTTTTCCCCGCGCCGGATCCATTTTTCACCGTAGGTTTCGATCAAAACAATCGCACGAGCCAGATCTTGGGCAAAAAACGCGTGGCGAATCGCCTCTTCGATCAGGTTGGCTTGTTCAAACCAGTGACCCGCCCGCGCGTGGAGTTCAGTGACGCTCACCGGGCTGGAGGCCGTTTGAAGCCGATGGCGAAGCACCTCCGCAAACAAGTGATGGTAACGATACCATTGCCGGGCCTCGTCCAGCGCAATCACAAAAAGATTTTTCTGGCGCAAGCGTTCCAACATGGCGGCGCTGTCTTTGCGTCCCGTCACGGCGTCGCACAACGGGGCATTCATTTGCGCCAGGATCGAAGTTTGCAGGAGGAAAGTCTGCACCTCATCCGGCTGACCGAGCAGAACATCCTCCGCCAGATAATCTACAATATACGCGTGGCTCCCCGTAAAGGCTTGAATAAACCCGCGCACATCTTGCTTGCCTTGCAGGGAAAGCGCCGCCAGTTGTAGCCCCGCGGCCCAACCTTCCGTGCGCGCATCTAGCGCGGCCACATCTTCTTCGCAAATCTCCAGCCCCATTTTTTCATTAAAAAGCACCCGCGTTTCGTCCGGGGTAAAGGCCAGATCGGCAATACGGATTTCAGCCAACTGGCCGCGCGCCCGCAGACGAGCCAGCGCAAAGGGTGGGTCGCCGCGCGTCGCCAACAGCAAGCGCAATTGCGCGGGCAGGTGATCGAGCAGAAACATCAGCCCTTTGTGGATTACCTGGTTTTCGATGACATGATAATCGTCCAAAATCAGGGTGAGGGGTTCCGGGAGAGCGGCGAGTTCGTTGATGAGGAGGGAGAGGATCAGGTCGGCGGTGGGCGGTTGGGCGGTTTGAAGCAGGGCAAACACTTCCTGGCCGAGATCGGGATGATGGGTTTGCAGGGCCGCGAGGGTGTATAGCCAAAACCGCGCGGGATCGTTATCCCCTTCATCGAGGGAAACCCAACTCGCGCGGACCCCGTACCCGCGCACCCAACTGCTCACCAAGGTGGTTTTTCCAAACCCCGCGGGGGCAGACACCAACGTGAGCGGGCGCGTTTTGCCCCGTTCGAGGTGAGTCATCAACCGCACCCGCGCGACCGCTTCCTCCCGTGGTGGGGGGATGTAGAGTTTGGTGGTAAGGAGGGGGATGCTAGGCATGGCAGAATTTTACACCTGAGCAGTGATACAGGCCCTATTAATGGGGGAGTAACGCCTCGATCATGTTTACGAGTTCTCTCAAGCGGACGGGTTTGCTCATATGGCCGTTGGCTCCGGCGGCAAGGGCTTTTTCCTCGTCGCCTACCATGGCAAAAGCTGTCAGGGCGATGATGGGGGTGGTGGCAAATTGGGGGTCGGCGCGCAGGCGACGGGTGGCTTCCAGGCCATCCATTTTGGGCATTTGGATGTCCATCAGGATGAGGTCGGGGGCGCGCTCAGCCGCTTTTGCGAGGGCTTCCAGGCCATCGTGGGCGTACACGAGGCTGTATCCTTTGGCGTCCAGGTAATCGCCAATGGCGAGGGTATTGGTGGGGTTGTCTTCGACCAATAAGAGGGTGGCTTTGCTTTTGGCGTGCCAGGTTTCGAGAATCGCTTCGTTGAACGTGGGGGCAGAGATTTCTGGTTGGGGAGGCGGGGCCTGCCAGGGCAGGGTGAGGGTGAACCGGCTTCCCTGATCAGGGGTGCTTTCGACGGAAACCGTGCCGCCATGAAGTTCGGTCAGCCGTTTGACCAGGGCCAGGCCCAGCCCCGTGCCTTCGTAACTCCGGGTGAGGCTGTTGTCTACTTGGGTAAACGGGGAAAAGAGGTGCTGTTGATCGGTTTGGGAGATGCCAATGCCGGTATCGCGGACGGAGATGGTGACGGCGTGATTATCCGGGTCGGGGTGAATGTCCAGGGCGATGTGGCCCTCGGGAGGGGTGAATTTGACGGCGTTGCTTAAGAGGTTCACCAGGATTTGTTTTAATCGGCGTCCATCGGCCTGGAGGAGGATGCTTGTATCTCCCATCGTAAAGGCGATTTTGACGCCTTTTTTCATCGCGGGTTGTTTGATAAACGCCAGGCTGGCCTCGCAGATGTCGGCAAGGACGACTGGTTCGAGGTGGAGTTCCATTTTGTCGGCTTCGATCTTGGAGAGGTCGAGAATGTCGTTGATCAGGCTGAGGAGGTGGCGCCCGCTGGCATCAATGGTATTGACAAAATTGCGCTGGCGGTCGTTGAGAGGGCCGCGATAGCCGTCGAGCAGGATTTCGGACATGCCCAGGATGCCGTTGAGGGGGGTGCGGAGTTCGTGACTCATGTTGGCGAGGAATTCGTCTTTGACCCGGAGGGCGCGCGCCAGTTCGTGGTTGCTTTCGCGCAAGGCGAGTTCGGTGTGAAAGTGTTCCATGGCGCTCGCGGCCTGGTTGGCGATGACCTGCGTTAACTCGATCTCCTGGGGGCCGAAAGGTTTTTGCTCGGGGCGGTTGATGGCCGTCAAGGTGCCCAGCAGTTTGTCCTGGTAGATGAGGGGAATTACCACAATTTGTCCGGCATGGTTTTCTTTCCGGCGTTTTTTTACGACCGGGCTTTCTCGCTCGTCGGGTGCGCCGCCCTGTGAAATGGCGATGGTGCGTTCGCGCAACGCCCACCCCGACAATCCTTCCCAGAGTTCGTCAAAGGAAATATCCCAGTTTTCATGGAATTCGGCGCTACTGCGGATGGCACACTCGACCTGCCGGTTGGGGACATCGAGCGCAATGGCAATCACTTTATCTGCCGGGAGGGCATGGACGAGGGTATTGCCGATAAATTCCAATAACTCTGGCATACTGGTGGCGGTCATTGCGCCATGGCTGATGGCGTAGAGGGCATTGACGCGGTTGAGGCTCTCGCGGAGGGCTTCTTCGGCTTGTTTGCGCGCGGTGTTGTTGAACACCGTGGTGCGGCTCATCAAATAATTACCCGCCTCATCTTTGATCGCCGTGGCGCTGACCACCACAGGGAAGGTGGAGCCATCTTTTCGGATCAGGTCAACTTCCACATCGTGTGTCCAGCCCCGTTGTTTGAAGGTGGGAAAGATGGCCTGGAAGGTGGCCAGACTGGCAGGGGTGAATAAACGTGCAAAGGGTTGGCCGAGGAGTTCCGTGCGGGAATAACCCAACCAATTCAACTCAGTTTGGTTGATCATGGTAATCCGACCATTCGCGTCCAAAGAGTGGTAGCCGGTGGGGGCATTATCGTACAAGTCTTGAACTTCGGCTGTGGCTTGTTGGACGCGCTGTTCCAGTGTGCGGTTCAGGTCGGCGAGTTCCTGTTGGGCGGTTTTGAGGGCGTGAATGTCGGTGGCATGGAGGAGTACAGCGATCACCTGGCCGCGGTCGTCGTGAATTGGTTGGAGAGAGTTGTGGAACCAGCGGGATTCACCTTGTACAAAACTTAGGGTTTCCGTGACATGGCCTTTGTCATCTCGGAAAACCTGTTGCACGCCTTGCACTTGCTGAGACGCGAACGGCTCGGGGATCAGTTCGTGCATGGTTTTGCCGATCAAAGCCTGGGGGGTGCTATTTAATTGCCGGGCGGCGACCTCGTTCATATATAGGAATTTGCCGTTGGCATCTATCGTGGCTACGGCGCTATCCAGGGTTTCCATCAGCCCGCGGTATTTTTCTTCACTCTCGCGTAGAGCCTCTTCGGCGTGTTTGCGGTCGGTGATATCCAGGGTTACGCCAACGTACCGAACAAGGTTTCCTTGCTCGTCAAAGTAAGGTTGTGCGCGGTCATAAACCCACCGCACACTCCCGTCGGGGCGCACGATCCGGTGTTCGAGTTCGTAGATTGAGCAGTTCTGCAGTGCTTTTGTAAAGGACTCTTTTAGCAAAGCCGCGTCGTCGGGGTGGATGCACGTTTGGAGCATTTGCTCATACGTTGGGGACGGTTTTTCCGGGTCCAGGCCATAGATACGATATTCCTCCTCGGACCATATCGTCGCCTGCGGGATCGCGAGGTACTGAAAACTACCCAGATGCGCGATCTTCTGCGCCTCTGTCAAGGTGAGGCGCACTTGCTCAAGGGCCTCTTCCGCGTGCTTGCGTTTGGTGATATCGCGTTGAACAACAATGACCTCAGGTTCTCCCGCCATTGTCAACACACGCCTTCCCGTCGCCTCAACCCATATATATTCGCCGCTTTTCCGCCTGACCCGATATTCCATTTGCCTTTCAAGGCCACTCTCGAGCGTGCGATGCAGTTCCGCGCGTACCTTGTCGTGATCTTCCGGGTGTATGCGTTGAAAAGCAGAAGTATGGATGATTTCTTCCGGGCGATAGCCAATAAAGCGGACCGAGGCCTCGGTTCCAAAGAGCATTATGCCATTCCGATCAAAGCGCGCGATAAAGTCGCTGGAGTTATCGAGCAAAAAACGATACTGCTCCTCACTCGCACGCAATTTCTCCTCCGCCTGTTTGCGCTCGGTGATGTCAATCATCATGCTTAGCAGGTTCTTTTTTCCATTCAACTCGATAAGCTGGGCTGATACCAAGAGAATCCCAATCTGGCCGGATTTTCGCCGGAATTTTACTTCTTCATTCAGAAGATGCTCCTGCTCCATCAGTCTGGCGATCAAACGCGTACGGTCTTGTGGTTCAGGGTAAACCTGTAGTTTGGTGGTGGTGGACCCTATACATTCTTCGCGTTGGTAACCGAAGAGTTTTAGAAATGTATCATTTACATTCAGGATCAAACCATCCTCTGGCTGGGTAAGGACGATACCAACGGGATTGATTTGGAAAATTGTGGAAAAGCGTTTCTCACTCTCGCGCAATTTTTCTTCCGTCTGTTTACGCTCGGTAATATCACTGGTCACCCCATACCAGACCACGCTCCCATCGGCTTCTTGCACGGGTTGGGCACGGTTTTCGAGCCAGATTTCCCCTTTGTGCGGATGTTGATAGCGAAATTCGAAGTGAATAGGCTGTAAGGTAGCTACCATTTCCCCCAGTTGTGCCAAAATCTTTTGAATGTCGGCTGGATGGACGCTAAGGATGATCGCATCCGCATGCTTGTTTAAGTCGGTGAGAGATAATCCAAAAACCTCCTCAAAGGCCTGACTGGCATACAGGAGATTAAACCGGCCATCGGGATGCGAACGGAGGACGGTGAGTACGCCTGGTATAGCCGCGGCGATCTGGGCAAAACGAAGTTGTTCTTCTTTAAGCGCAAGTTCCATGCGCTTGCGTTCGGTTACATTGTGCAAAATACAATGCGTGCGAACGAATTGACCTTGCTCATCGCGTTGGACACTGCCATTCAAAACGACCTCTAACACCGTGCCATCGCGGCGCACCAATTGCAGGTCGGCTTCTATCCGATTTTCTCGTTTGAGGGTCTCAAAGGCCTGGGCAAAGGCCGAACGTGTCGTGGGGGACCAGAGTTCGCCAAAACTCCTCCCTCTCAATTCGTCGTCGTCGTAGCCGGTCAATTTACAGTAGGCTGGGTTTACTTCGACAAAACAGCCCTGCTCGTCCAGAGATTGATACGCGAAAGGGGCCTGTTCGAACAAACTGCGAAAGCGCTCTTCGCTTTTTTCGCTCATACAGGTTACCAGTTGCTTTTCCAATTTGGCAACGCGTAGGCGTAATACTTCGTTTTCTTGTTGAAGCATTTCTTTTTTTAGCATTTCATCTGACCTTTTCAGTATATTCGCGAATTTACACCGCCTAAAGTGCGAAAAGTTTCCCGCCTGAAGCACCGTTTCTGACCATGTGGGAGGGTGAAATATACAGACTCATGCATAGTCTCCATAAATTATTTTCAAATACAACGCTCCCGTATTGACACAGAATCTGCCCAAATAGAGACAATTTTGCTCCCAAAAATGTCTGTGAAAACGTCTCCATTCCCGAACACTGTATCTCTGACGTTACGCTTGGATGCGACACAAATTTCAGGCGCCTCCCAACAATAGAAAAAAACTGGTATCTTGGCTGAAGGTCACCTCCCAAAATATGATACCTACTCACAACCACTCGGCCAGGGCAGAGTTTGGTTCGAAAAAAGGGTGTAATGAGGATAGACATCCCCTTTACACCCTTTTTCAAAGAGTTATCCCATTATGCCTGATCAGTGACGATGTGTATAAATTAACCCATTGAATCAAAGGTGTGTCAAGAGCAGACGTGTCAGTGGAGTTCGTAAATATCCAATTGTTTCAGCCAGCCCTGCCCGCCCTGAACGAAGAGTTCCAGACCCAGGCTGGTAGCGTGTGGGAAAATCAAATCGGTAAAACAGACCTGCCCGTGGTTGACGAACATTTCAATGGAAGTACGGTCAATAATAATGTGGAAATGGAAAGTGCTATCGGTGGGGGTGAACGCGGCCCAGTGCGGGTGGGCAAACCCCTCGTTAAAATCGCTTTGCCCCGCGTGGGTACGGTCCACAAAAAGTTGGCGTTTGGCCGGGGCATATCCGACGGTGGTGTATTCCCCCTCGCGGGCGCGGAGATGAAAACCTACCTGAGTGATAGGAGGGGCGAGATGAAATTCGGCAATGATTTCGAGGGATTCGCCAGACACGTTCGCGAGAAGGTTGGTGTCGGGGTAGAGAGGTTCGTTGTTCCATGTCCAATGTTTGCCGCGCAAATGGGCGATTTCCGGGATGGGTTGGTTTTGTAAACGGAGGCCTTCCGGGGTGCGGGTGAGGGTGAATTCGCGTGGGAGGGTCATCGCCCCCCGAACGGTTTCGGCGGGGATTGTGCGGGCGTAGCGCCAGTTGTTCATCCACGCGAGGGCGAGGCGGCGTCCGGTGGGTTCATCGCTCCACGATTGGGGGGCGTAGAAGTCCGCGCCGTAGTCGGCCCACAGCACGGTGGAGGGGAGATTTTCGGAGAGGAAAGTGTGCCCGTCAAAATGTCCGATGAAGTATTGTGTGCCCGAACCACCCACCGGGCCGCCATCGCCGACGCCCATCGTGAGCACCCAACGCGTGTCAGAGCCGCCATGGATCGGGAGTTGGAAGAGATCGGGGGTTTCCCATACGCCTTCGGTGGAGCCTTGATCGGGGCCGAAACTTCCGCGATATTCCCAGGTGCGGAGGTTGGGGGAGGTGTGAAATTGAATGGTGTTGCCCACCGCGAGGCACATGACCCAATACCCGGGGGTGGCGTGCCCCGGCTGGTTCCCGTACCAGAAAACTTTCGGGTCGCGGAAGTCGCGCAGGGTGGAGGGGAGGACGGGGTTGCCCGCGTATTTCGTCCACGTGCGGCCCCGGTCGGTGCTGTAGGCGAGGCTTTGGCTTTCCGTGCCCTGCTCGGCGTGGTGGGTAAAGATGGCGATCATGGCTTCGGCCCCAAACCCGGCGGTGTTGTGCCAGTCAATGACTGCGCACCCGGAGAAAATCATGCCGTGTTCGTCGGGGGTGAGGGCGATGGGGAGGTGTTGCCAGTGGACGAGGTCGCGGCTGACCGCGTGCCCCCAGTGCATCGGCCCCCAGATGGTGCTGTGCGGATGATATTGGTAGAAGAGGTGGTATTCGCCCGCGTAGTAAACGAGGCCGTTGGGATCGTTTAGCCAGTTGGCGGGGGGGGTGAAGTGGTAGTGGGGGCGATAGGGATCGTAGGGATTGGGCATGTGAAGAATCGTAAAACTCAAGGTGTGGGATGTGTTTTTCGACCTACCCCTTTGTGCCGAGGCGTTGAGTTGCGGAGAGGTCCTACGCGTGCGCGGGCGTTCCTGAATTTTTCTCGGTGTTTGGGGAAACGGGGGGGA
>JABWBV010000286.1 GCA_013359445.1 Anaerolineales bacterium
CCATATACCAGCGTGTGGGCGGTGCATCAAACCCTGGATGTCCTCCGCAAAATTTTCCCGTACCTGACGTGTGACCGGGAAATCACCGGGCACGATGAACGGGCATGTTTGTACTTCGACATTAAGCTGTGCAATGGCCCATGTGTTGGCGCGGCTTCCCAGGCGGAATACCGCCTCATGATTCAAGATTTTATGAACTTTCTCGGCGGCCATACGGAAGAAATTGTGGATCGATTACACGTGGAAATGCGTGAAGCCGCAGAAGCGTTAAATTTTGAACGGGCGGCGGCCAAACGCGACCAGCTTCGAGCGATTGATAACGTCGTCAAAAGGCAAAAAGTGGTGTTCGCCTCAGATTACGCCGATTCGGACGTCATCGCGATGGCACGGGCAGACAAGGAAGCGTGTGTGCAGGTGTTTTTTATTCGAGGCGGCAAACTGATCGGGCGCGAGTATTTCCTGCTTGAAGGGCCAGAGGATACCCCGGATGCTGAGGTGATGACGGGCTTTTTACAGCAGTTCTACGACCAATCCCCTACCGTGCCCGAACAGGTTTTGCTCCCACACGAGATCGAGGAGGCGGGCGTCATTCATCAATGGCTCAAAACCAAACGGGGTGGGGAAAAAGTAGAACTGCTGATCCCCCGCGAGGGGCAACAACACGATCTGGTGCTGATGGCCGCCGAAAACGCGTCAGATACGCTGAATTCTCTCCGCGCCCAGTGGGAAGCGGACAAACACAAACAGACACTGGCCCTCGCCGAGTTGCAAGAGGCGCTGAAGATGTCTGTCCCCCCGAACCGGATCGAGTGTTTTGACATTTCCAACACCCAGGGGGTCGCGTCGGTGGGCAGTATGGTGGTGTTCGAGCGGGGGGTGCCGGACAAACAAAAATATCGTAAGTTCAACATCAAAACCGTGATCGGCCCGGATGATTTTTCTAGCATGGAAGAGGTGTTGACGCGGCGCTTCAACCGATGGCAGGTGCAGGAAGAAGAAAAAGCCAAACGTCCCGGGCAGAAAGTGGACCCTTCCTTTGGGTTCCTGCCCGATTTGTTGATCGTGGATGGGGGGAAGGGGCAATTGGGGCGGGCGGTGGACGTATTGGAGCGGTTTGGTCTGACGGGGAAGTTTAAAGTGGTGGGGTTGGCAAAACGCGAGGAAGAGATTTTCACCCCGGGAAATCCTGTTCCGGTCATGTTGCCGCGTAACTCGCAAGGGTTGTTTCTCGTTCAACGTATTCGAGATGAGGCCCACCGATTTGCCATTACCGCTCATCGAAATCGGCGTGATAAAATGGGGATAGCATCGCAGTTAGATTCCGTCCCTGGCATTGGACCAGCCAAACGAAAAGCTTTGTTATCTCATTTTGGTGATTTGGATGAGATTCGAGCCGCGAGCCTTGAGGCCCTTCAAACCGTTCCAGGGATTACTGAAAAAATTGCCCAAAGTATTAAATCCCATTTGGCATAATCGTTGCAACTGCTCAGGAGAAAGAAAATTCTCCCCCCTTATAGGGCATCTATAGGGGAGCCTGTGTGCTGTGTCTGCGTAACATCAAATCAATTATCGAGAAGTCGCTGTGCAGAAATTAAAAATTGCCTGGTCAATTGATGATGACGCGGAAATAGGGTATATTATCCGGTTAATGCTCAAGGCGATGGGTTTTGAGGCCCGTTCGTTTTTGCATCCCCGTGAGGCTGTCCAATTGATGATGCGAGGTATCTCGCCTGATTTAATTGTGTTAGACATGAACATGCCAGGGGTGACCGGGATTGACGTGATCGAATTTATCCGCAGTCGAGCGGGGTGGGATCACATCCCCATCATTATCTTGTCTGTGGAAAGTGCGAATGAAATGGTTGAACGTGCAATGAATCTGGGTGCAGATGGCTACATTTTTAAGCCAATGACCCTGGATGAATTGGAGGAAGCCATTGAATCGGCACTGAAAATACGACAAAACATCCATCTTCCGTGACTACTCTCCATGAGTAGGAAGTTTCGGAAAAAAGGATGGAAGGGGGAGCCACGTCCCCCTTCCATCCTTTTTTTTCCGAGTTTTACCTCTTCGAGCGTAAGGAATTACCATCATCCATAAAGGAGTATCCAATGGCCGCGAAAAAGAAAACACAGGTTTCGAAAAAAGACGAAAAACGAATGCGCACACAACAGATTGTGGTAATTGTTTTTTCTGTCTTTATCATCCTGGCGATGATCTTGCCGATGCTGGCCCCTAACTTTTAGGGTCCCACCGTCTCCCCTTGAAAACCTCGGAAATTTGAATGGGGCGGAGGATGTTTATCCTCGATCCCCTTCAAATTTCCATTTCCGATCAAGCAAGATCAAAAAAGGTGTCCCGTTTTATGGGACACCTTTTTTTTTGGAACTTTCTATCTTTGGTGAGTAAGTAAGAATTTTATGCCCCCGCTGGGAGTCGAACCCAGATCTCGAACTTAGGAGGTTCTTGCACTATCCTTTGTGCTACGAGGGCGTGGGGCGATTATAGCACTTGCGAACGAGGGAAACAACGAGGATAAATAGTGTTCCGTCAACTTAACTTTGCCAAAAGGGCGGGACTAATTTTGGGATCACCCCAGGCCCAACAATGCAAAGGTTGGGAAGGGTTCGGATTTTCCGTGCAACATTTTCGGGGCAAGCCGCAAAACTTTCGCGGTAGGGACTTGCGCGTATACCGCTTCGCTGATGTAAATTTCGCCCGGCCCTGCCTCTTCCTGCAAACGGCGCGCAGTGTTGACGGTATCTCCGATGACGGTGTAATCCATCGTTCGCTCCGACCCGATATTGCCGACCACCGCCTCCCCCGCGTGAATGCCGATGCCTACCCCCCGCAAGGGCGCTTGCACCCCTTGATTGATTTCGTTTTCCAACAGGGAAAAGCGGTGTTGCATTTCAAGGGCTGTTTTTAAGGCGCGCAGGGTGTCATCCGCTTGACTGACCGGCGCACCGAAAAAGGTGATCAGGCCATCTCCCAAAAATTTATCAAAGGTCCCTTTGTGTTCAAAAACCACCTCAATAAACTGGTTATACACTTTGTTCAGGGTTTCAACAACTTTGGTGGGCGTGTTACTTTCGGTAAAACGGGTAAACCCGCGTACGTCGGCAAACAGGACCGTTACAAACCGGGTTTCGCCCCCCAGTTTGAGATATTTTTCGGGATCGGTCAGGATTACGTTCGCCACTTCTTCATCTACATAACGATTCAGAACCTGACGAAGCAATTTGTTTCGATTTTCCAGTTCGTCGTATAGAAATTTGATGCGTAATAAAGAGCGGACACGGGTTAACAACACGAGGGAGTTAAATGGTTTGGTTACAAAATCATCGGCCCCGGCCTTAATCGCTCGCAAGCGCTCTTCTTCGTCATCCATCCCGGTAACTATCACGACCGGAACGAGCTGGGTTGGGAAATGTTGTTTTATTCGTTGACATAACCCTAAGCCATCCATTTTAGGCATTTGCATATCCGAAAGAACGATGTCCGGTTGCAACCCCGCTTCTACGGCCAACCAGGCTTCTTCCCCGTTGACAAACGCCTCAACGCGGAACCCCGCGTTCTCCAGGTAAACTCTCAGCAAGTCGCGGTTAAGCCAATCATCGTCGGCCACTAATACAGTAGGCCGAGAGAGGATTTTACTTTCGATAATGGTCTTGCTTTCGATATTGTCCATTCTGTTGCCGCGTCTTCAACACCTCAGGTAATTTAATGGAATACAGGGCTCCAAAGAGTGTGTTTACAAAGCTAAATTCTAATCACCACGCACAGATAAGATGGCATCCCCGCAAAAATGATGGGGGAGGCATCCGAATGAGGGAACAAAACCCGCCAACTAGTGAGCCTTTGAGATTGGCTCAAGCAACCCCCCATTTTAATGCTATCTCACGTTTCAAGGCGGTTTAACAGTGGGGAAGGTTGTTTTCCTTCCCCACTGTTGGGAAGATTTTGATAGGCTGAAGCGCCAAATGCCTCAGAACGTCAGGTCTGTATTAATCTAATTTACCCGTAAGGATCGCCTGTTTGACTTCAGCGATGGCCTGTGTAATGTGAATCTCACGCGGGCAGGCCTCAGTGCAATTGAAGGCTGTGCGGCATCGCCAAACCCCCATTTGCTCATTTAAGATATTTAGGCGTTCGGCCGCGCCCTCGTCACGGCTGTCAAAGACAAACCGATGGGCATTCACAATCGCCGCTGGGCCAACATACGCGTCATTGGACCAAAACGAAGGGCAGGAAGTGGTACAAGCCGCGCAGAGAATACATTTGGTGGTGTCATCAAACCGTTCGCGTTGTTCCGGGCTTTGGCGGTGTTCTTTGCCATCGGCGGGCGGATTATCGTTGATGAAATACGGCAACACCGAACGGAAGTTTTCAAAGAACGGTTCCATATCCACCACCAGGTCTTTTTTGATTTTCAACCCCATGAGGGGTTCGACCGTGATCGTGTCGGAGGTGATGTCTTTGACCAGCACTTTGCAGGCGAGCGCGTTCCGTCCGTTGATCCGCATGGCGTCAGAGCCACATACCCCGTGGGCACAGGAACGCCGAAAGGTCAGGGTGCCATCTTGATAACCTTTTACCGCTTCCAGCAGGTCGAGGACCCGGTCGGTGGAGGCCACTTCAAGTTGATAGGCTTCATAATGGGGCTTGGCATCTTTTTCAGGATTGAAGCGCAGAACTTTAAGGGTGATTTTCTTTTTGTCAGCCATGATCTCTCCTAGTAAACGCGCTCTTTAGGTTGGAATTTGGTAATCACAACCGGGCGGTAATCCAGTTTGACCTCGTTATTTTCTTTCCAGGCCAGGGTATGTTTGAGCCAGTTCGTATCATCCCGTTTGGGATAATCTTCGCGAGCGTGTGCGCCCCGGCTTTCGGTGCGGTTGATCGCACACACGGCGGTCACTTCTGCAATGTCCAACAGGTTTCCTAATTCCCATGCATTGAGTAAGTCTGTGTTGAAGATTTTGCCGTGGTCCTCGACCCGGACATTTTTAAACCGGGCTTGCAATTCACGCACCTTGGTCAAGGCTTTGTTCATCCCTTCTTCGGTGCGGAAAACGCTGACGTAATCCATCATGACTTTTTTCATTTCATTGCCGAGGTCAGGAACCCGTTCCGTTCCTTTGCTGTTCAACAGGGCATCAAACTGCGCGCGGGCAAAATCGGGAGCGTCGGTGGGCATGGGGGCAAGGCTGGCACCTTTGGCATATTCTGCGGCCCGGATGCCTGCATATTTGCCGAACACGATCAGGTCCACGAGCGAATTGGTACCCAGGCGGTTCGCGCCATGTACGGAAACACACGCACATTCACCCGCCGCATACAAACCGGGCAGAACTGTAGCGTTCCCATCCACAATGACTTCCCCGTATTTATTGGTCGGGATACCGCCCATTGCATAGTGGGCCGTCGGTTGAATGGGCATGGGGTCTTTGACCGGGTCCACGCCCAGATAGGTCCGGCAAAAGTCAATGATGTCGGGGAGTTTGCTCAAGATTTCTTCGCCCGTGACACGATAGGGAGAGCCATCCGGGCGGGTGCGGCCATCCATTTCGGCAAATTTGTTGACTACTTCGGGGCGCACATCCATGTAGACATAATCTTGTCCGTTAACACCATTGCCATTGGCAATTTCGAGATAAATTGCCCGGCTGATAACATCGCGGGAAGCCAAATCTTTCACAGTGGGGGCATAACGCGGCATAAATCGCTCGCCTTTGCCGTTGATCAAGACTCCACCTTCGCCGCGTACCCCTTCGGTGATCAGAATACCGAGTTTGAAAATGCCCGTGGGGTGAAACTGGAAAAATTCCAGGTCTTGTTGGGGTAGGCCACGCCGCATGAAGATCGCCGGGCCATCGCCACTGTAAGCGTAGGCGTTGGAGGTAATGCTCCACACCCGTCCGTGTCCGCCGGTTGCAAAGATGACGGCCTTGCCGCGGAAGGTGTGCAGTTCGCCCGTGGAGAGTTCAATAGCCACCACCCCCGCGGTCACGCCGTTGGTGATGATCACGTCCACGACCTGAAATTCATCGTAAAACGTGACATTGTTTTTGATACATTGCTGGTACAGCGTTTGCAAAATCATGTGCCCGGTGCGGTCGGCGGCAAAACAGGCCCGGCGCACGGGTTTTTTGGTGATGTTGTTGGTGTGTCCGCCAAAGGGGCGCTGATCAATTTTGCCTTCAGGGGTACGGTTAAACGGCAGGCCGTAATTTTCGAGTTCGTAAACGGCCTTAACCGCTTCCTGGCACATAAATTCGATGGCATCCTGATCACCGAGGTAGTCGGAGCCTTTAACGGTATCGAAGGTGTGCCAATCGGGGTTGTCTTCTTCGACATTGCCTAACGCCGCGCCTACACCACCCTGTGCGGCCCCAGTATGTGAGCGTGTGGGGTAGAGTTTGCTAAGGACTGCGGTTTTCGCCGTTTTAGAAGCGTACAAACCAGCCATTAGGCCCGCGCCACCTGCGCCAACGACAATAACTTCAAATTCGTGTGTTTTAGCCATATGATTCCCTATTAAAGTGCGGCCAGATGTTTTGAGGCGGAGGCAATAATTGCCACCGCACCGATAATGGAAACAACGAGCCAAAGAATAAAAATCACGGTTGAAACCGTTTTTTGCGCTTTTGCATCGTGAATAAAATCATTCGCGACCTGGCGCAAGCCGTTCATCCCGTGCGCAAAAGCAAATGCTAACAGCAAGATGTCGTAAATCTGCCAGCCTAGCATACTCCAGCGCATGACCACATAGTCCAGATCAATAGCGTGAACGCCAACTAAAATATCCTGGATCAGCACATGGATCCAAACCAACGGAATGAGCAGGACGCCACTATAGCGCATCCATCGCCAGGCTGTAGTTTCAAAATTTTTGGGTGGGGTAATGGTTCGAGCCGCCATGATTAGCCTCCAAACATCCCAAAGTTATGATGGAGCAGGTTATACCCCATCCAAAGTGCGGCGGGGAGCCACAAGATAATACTGGCGGTCAGAGTGGTCCGCACGGATTTGCGCTGGCTTTCGATGTGCCAACCGGATGGATTTCGCAAATCCAGATAAGCAATCCGCACCCCGTTCACCCCGTGAAAGATGACACTGAACACCAGGCCAATTTCCCCAAGCATGAATGGGGTGGAGCGATACAACTCAATCGCATGTTGGTAGAGGTCAGGGTAGAAGTAAACTGTTGCCGTATCCACAATGTGAATCAACAAAAACAACAGCGTCCCTAACCCAGTCAACCGATGGAGGACAAAACTCAGGTGTCCTTCCCGGCCTTTATATGTCGCGTACCCTTTGAGGGTCGTTTGTAGAGAAGACATAAATGTGGACATAGGTTCTCCTGGGGAAGAAGGAAATATTTCCAGTTTAAATTAACAAGATGTGATCCATTATATCAAAGGGGCGGGTGTGTAACCCGCCCCTTTGAGGGATTAATCCATATTCTTGATGATCGCGTCGCCAAATTCCGAACACTTCAACTTAGTGGCCCCTTCCATCAGCCGGTGGAAGTCATACGTGACGGTTTTGGCCGCAATCGCACCTTCCGTGCCTTTGACGACCAGGTCGGCGGCTTCTTTCCAGCCCATGTAGCGGAGCATCATCTCACCGGAGAGGATGACGGACGAGGGGTTCACGACATCTTTATCGGCATATTTGGGGGCCGTGCCGTGCGTCGCTTCAAAAACCGCGTGCCCGGTGACGTAGTTGATATTGCCACCCGGCGCAATCCCGATCCCGCCTACCTGCGCGGCGAGGGCGTCGGACAGGTAGTCACCGTTCAGGTTCATCGTGGCGAGCACATCGAACTCCGTCGCGCGGGTGATCGTTTGCTGGAAGACGATGTCGGCGATGACATCTTTGATGAGCAGTTTGCCCGCTTTGAGGGCGGCGGCCTGTTCGGCGTTGGCGGCATCTTCACCCTGTGCATCCACGGTGCGGCCCCATTGCGCCCAGGTGTAAACCTGATCGCCAAATTCACTTTCGGCCACGTCGTAACCCCAATTACGGAACGCGCCTTCGGTGTACTTCATGATATTCCCTTTGTGAACGAGGGTGACATTTTTCCGGCCATTGTCCAGCGCCCATTGGATGGCCGCGCGGACGAGACGGGCCGTGCCTTCGACGGAAACGGGCTTGAGGCCGATCCCCGCTGTATCCGGGAAACGGATTTTTGCATATTCTTTCGGGAAATGTTCTTTGAGCAGGGCTTTAAATTGGGCGTTGCCTTCCGTGCCGTTTTCAAATTCGATGCCGGTGTAGATGTCTTCTGTATTTTCGCGGAAGACGACCATATCTACATCTTGCGGGCGCAGAACGGGCGAAGGCACACCCTGGAACCACCGCACCGGGCGCAGGCAAACGTACAAATCCAACGCCTTTCGCAGGGCCACGTTCAACGAGCGGATGCCCCCCCCAATCGGGGTGGTCAACGGCCCTTTGATGCCGACGAGAAATTCTTTGAACGCTTCTATCGTTTCATCGGGGAGCCAGTTGTTGAACTGGGTGAAGGCTTTTTCGCCCGCGTAGACTTCCATCCACGCGATTTTGCGGTTGCCACCGTAGGCTTTTTCGACCGCGGCATCCAACACACGCACGGAGGCGCGCCAGATGTCGCGTCCGGTGCCATCGCCTTCAATGAAGGG
>JABWBV010000287.1 GCA_013359445.1 Anaerolineales bacterium
AAGGTTTTCTTTGCAAGCGTAGACCGCATAAAAATTGGCTTTTCTTGCAAATGGGCCCCGAAAATTCTCGAGAAAAACCTTTAGGGTCTGAGTAGTTACGGGCTTACTTTATTAGAAGCCGTCTGCCATTACCAGATCAAAAACTGCCAAAAAGTGTTAATTTCAGTAGATCACAATTTTGGTTCGTAGTAGGGGCCTCAGCCCCCAAAGCCAGGTACTGAAGTGCCTACTACGAACAGATTTCTGTGATCTACTGAACTTGTAATATTGCACACCCAGACAGAACATCTCGAAAAAAACTTTAGGGTCTGAGCACTGCAAGATGTTATGTTGTAAATATGCGAATATTTAGCTGATTTTCTCCAGGGAAGGTATAATTCCCCTAAAATTTGAAAATATAAGGAGAGGATTTTTAGACCACTAGATTTGAGGCTTACGATGACGCTCTTTGATATAACTTTAAGCGTTGACCTGATCGCCATGGCGATTACTTTGTGGATGGCCTTTTATCTTTTCGCGAGGGGGTTTCCGAGCAAGCTCACATTCCGGGCGGTCATTCTTTTACTGGCATTAGCGGTTTTCTTTTTTAGTGCATATACCAACATGTTTCACTTGATCCCGCGCACGGCGGCCTTACGGGCGGGGATGTTGATCATTGGGTTGGGAACCTGGTATAGCTTGACCTATCATTTGGGTGAAGACCACCCCCGTTCTATTCTCAATTGGAAAAGCCTGGGGCTGTACATCTGGGGAGGGCTTACCCTAATTGTCTTAGCTTTGAATCAGGATTCTTTTATCGTGGAGCGAGAAAATATTCTTTATGTTGCGAGAATGGGGATTGGACCGCCCTTTCTGATGCATGGGTTATTTCAAGTTGCCGCTTGCGGAGGAATCTTACATAATTTGCTTCGAGAGAACCAAATTGGATTGACTTCGCAGGGACGATTTTTCCTCATTGCCTCTATTTTTCCGACCATTGGGGTGGTGTATGGTGTTTTGGCTCTGGCCCTTTTACCCCCCATGCCTCGTTTATTACAAGATGTCCTCGTCTTTGGTGGGGTATTCTTGATGGGCATCTCGGTGGTGCGCCATCAATCTTTAATTGAACGCCGCACCTCATTTCAAGATTTTCCTCTCACCAGTTTCGCCATCCTGATCATCGCCCTGGTTTATCTCTGGTTCAGCCACCGCATTAACTTTGCGGAAGAATGGACGGCGCATCTGGTCGTGCTTGTGATCACGACGCATGGGCTTTACGATTTCGTACGCGAGTTTTTGGAAAGGCAACGTTTTCAGAAAGAAAGTGCCTTTCGCAAGCAGTGGCGCAATCTGGAAAACGAGGGAATGGCGGAAAACGCGGTTCGCATCCCCTTGCAGGAAGGGTTGGAATTGCTCTGCCAAACGCTAAATGCTTCGAGTGGCATCATTGCTTTGCGGGAGGGGGATGAATTTCTCGTGGCCGCTTCGATTTCCTCGATGCCCTTGGAATATCGGCTTCCCATAGAATGGGTCGCCTGCGAAGATATTTCTCAGCCGAACGAGAAACATCTCCCCTTTTTGAGTTGGATCGCCCCTTCTTTTGAAGGACGTACACAGATCGCGGTGGTCGGGATTGGCAAATCCAAAACGCGGGTGCAGTACACGGGTGGGGATTTGGATTTATTGGCTGAAGTTGCGGACCAAGTGGGTACTATCGTTTCGCTTAATCGCGGACGGCGCCAGGAAAAAGAGCAAATTCGCCAATTTGTGGCCGAGTCCGAAACGAAAGCAACCGAATTAATGAGCGTGGCCGAAGAAGTGATTGGCACGATAGAGACCACGCCTGACCCAAATTTCATCAAAACTGTAGAAGAAAGCCTGCGAAATTTGTCCGATTTCATCAAACTTGGGCAATCTTCCCTGGCCGAACAGCTGGGGGTAGAAGGCAAATATCATACGGACCGAGGAAGGCATTTACAACACTTGCTCATGGAAGCGATCAATTCCCTGAAACCTGCGGAAAAGCGTCCCTCCGACCCCTTGCCTCGCGTTTGGTATAACTATGTCGTGTTATATGATGCTTATGTAGAGGGGGTGCCCAATCGGGAAATTATGGCGCGCTTATATATTTCTGAGGGGACTTTCAACCGGACACGGCGCAACGCCTTACGAGGCCTGGCCCGCCTCTTAGCGGAGAAAACAAAACCCTAACCCTGATCTCCCTTCCGGATGAAACACTCCCCCCTTCGTTTATGGTAAGGAAAAATTCAGTTTAGTGGGATTTGCGCCAGAACTTTTAGACGCTTTCTGAGCGGGACTTTTCATCGGGCCACCAGCTTTTGGGGTTTTTCGGCATCCGGGCTGGAGATTCCTATGCAGGCCTTCGTAGGTTGAAGAAACATATGGTATTGGGGTAAAGACTACCCGTGCAGTTAGCAACAGGCTCCCCCGTGATCATTTACCCATTCACCGGCAATTGGATGATAAAGGTTGTTCCCTTGCCCAATTCGCTTTGCACATCAATTCTCCCGCTGTGGGCGTGGATGAGTTGTTTCGCGATGGCCAACCCCAGCCCGCTGTGCGTTCTTTCCCGGCGCGATTTATCGCCGCGCCAGAAACGATCAAAGATGAAGGGGAGGTCTTCGGCAGGGATGCCTGCGCCTGTGTCGGAAATCGAAATTTGTAAGGAGTAACCGGGGTTACCCTGAATTGGCTCCGTACGCACAGAAACTTCGCCGCCTTTTGGCGTGTGGCGTAGCGCGTTTGAGGTAAGGTTGGAGAGAACTTGATTGAGCCTATCGTAATCTGCGGTGAGTTCTATATTTGGATGCGAAACCTTCGTTTGTAAATCAATCCCCAGGGCCGCGGCCTGGGATGAAAAGCTTGAAGCGAGATCATCAATTAGTTCAGCGAGCAGGAAACGGGTGGGATGAAGGGGGAGTTGCCCTGTTTCGGCGAGAGAGAGCGTCTGAAGATCGTTGACGAGGCGAGAGAGGAGGCGCGTCTCGTCCAGAGTGATATGGATGTGTTCGACGGTGGGTTGATAGACCCCGTCGAGGAGACCTTCGAGGTTGCCCTGGATGACGTGGAGGGGCGTACGCAGTTCGTGGGCGATATCGGCGGTGAGGTTGCGGCGTTGTTGTTCAGCACGTTCCATTTCACTGACCATTTTGTTGAAGCGTTTGAATAAGTCGCTGAACATGTCAGATTTGTTCTCTGTCACGCGCACGGAGAGGTTGCCTTCCTCCACCGCGTCAATGGCGTTGAAGAGTTCTTCGAGAGGTCTGCCAAAACGCAGGTAAAGGTTGATCACGATGGTAAAAAGGATAACCATCAGAACAACTGGCGCGCCGCAAAATAGAAGCCATATGTTTCGCACCCCCGTGTATTGTGAGAAAAGCCAATACAAGAGGGCCGCCGTGCCTCCCACGAAGATAAAGGCAGAGAGGATGAAAGTAAGCGAAATGCCCAAAGCGCGGGTGATGCGACGTTGTCTGGAGGGGTTGGGCGGAGTAGACATGGGGTTGGAAACGATTTGCGCGCGCGGGTGGGGGCGCGGTTTACATATTGCCCTTGAAACGGTAGCCAACGCCATACACGGTTTCGATCATAGCCTGGCCTGAGGCAGTTTCGAGCTTCTTACGCAGGTTTTTAATGTGTGAATCCACGCTTCGATCCAGATTGGACGCAGTTCCATGTAAATTTTCGAGCAGTTGTTCGCGTGTGTGGATTAAACCAGGACGACTGGCAAGGAGAAAGAGCAGTTTGAACTCGTTGGGGGTCAATTTAATCGGCAGGCCTTGAAAGAGGACGGAATATTTTTCTTCGTCAATCTCCAGCCCGCCCACGCGGACAATGTGCGGGGCTTTAACCTCGCCATACGTTCTGCGGAGAAGCGCCCGCACCCGCGCCACCATGGCACGGGGCGAAAACGGCTTGGTGATGTAATCGTCCGCGCCAATTTCAAGCCCTGTCACCTGGTCAATCTCTTCGGAGAGAGCGGTGAGCATGATGATGGGCACCTCGCTTTCGCGGCGCAGGATGCGGCAGACTTCGCGCCCATCCATTTGGGGAAGCATCAAGTCAAGGAGAACAAGATCAGGTTTTTCGTGGCGCGCCATCGTAAGCGCAGATTGACCATCGGAGGCGGTGAGGACGCGAAATCCATTTTTTTCCAGATAATCGCGCGCGAGGCGGGTCACGTGGGGTTCGTCATCAACCACAAGAATTAAAGCCGGCATAGGGATAGTATAAAGGATGAATCTGGAGACGACGCAATTTTGAGGAGAAATCCTCCCGTTCAACACGGGAGCCCCACCCTATCTCGCCTTTGCGCGGGTTACTTCAACTTCCAGATTTCCCAGTTGCCGTTCCCGGTGACGGGCATGCCCTCCCCAAGCCATTCATACATCGAGCCGTCATACACAGCAACATTTTCATGCCCGGTCAGGAGATGCGCCGCGGCGTTGACCGTGGCCGCAATTCCCCCTCCGCAATAGGTAATGACGCGATGATTTCCCGGCGTTTCCTTCAAGTGAAGGGCGAGTTGGTCGTTGGGGCGCAGATATTCCAGCCCATCCATCAGGTCCATACAAGAGAGGTTGATCGAGTTGGGGATGTGCGCGGCTTCGTAACTGACCGGCGGCAAGACGTTCACGAGGTCAACCTCCTGATTTTCCATGGCGGCGAATACTTCATCCTTGTCAGCGAACATCTCCGGCCTGGGATTTCCCTTGAAGACTGCCGGTTCATAACTTTGGGGAGCCTGTTCAGTGGCGCCCCCGGCATTTTTCCACGCCGTAAACCCTCCGTTGAGGACACGCACCTTGTCATGCCCCGCGTATCGCAAAACCCACCAGGCGCGAATAGCATAAGGAAGCATCCCACAGGCATAAACCACAACCTCTGAGTCGTTCGAGATGCCAGCCCTGCCGATTTGCTCCATGAGCCGGTCCACAGGCAGAATGGTACACATGTACGGACTATCAGGCAATGAAAACCTGTCATGGTTGAAATAGACCGCCCCGGGAATATGTCCCTGCATGTACGCATCCTCGGTGATGGTGGCATCAAAAATGCGGAGGTTTTCATTGCCTATTTTCTTCAGCAATTCCTCTGCTTCTATCAACATATTTTCGCGTTTCATGATTCAAACTCCTTGTTCATTTTTGGCTCTTCCGTCCATGGGGAGGGCCGATTTTATCTCGACCCGTCTTTGGTTTTCATGGATTGTTCCTATGGGGAAATTTCCATAAGCATACCCATCCATTGTGGAGGAAATATGGAGAAACTCGTCAGGGTTTGTGGAGAAGTTCCCCCGCCGTCCACAACCCAGGAAATCATTCAACAATTTCGGAACGAGCATCTAAAAGTTCGGCCTGCCGTTCACCATCCGGCCCCCTGCCTTCGCGGAAACCTTGGCCCGAGTCCGGCCCGATGAACCGCTACCTCTTGCCCCTTCGCAGGTAGACTGGCGTTTCCTCGACGAAGATGACGGACAACCTGGCGAACCTGCCGAGTGGGTAAAAAAAAAAAATCGAACGTTTGAGGCGGCATAAAAACGCCGAACTGGCTTCGGTAGGAAGATAAAGTAGAGAGACTCCGTTTCCGTGACCGTGAGGACAGTTCGCCATTTTCTTCAACCCGTACAATTCAAATCATCCCAGGCCGTGAGTGCCCGTTGAAGCATCGGAATCCAGGTGTCTACCAGCCACGCGCCCTCCTCACCCCGGCAATATTCGGCCGCGATATAAAGCCCCATCGCGACACACAAGCGGTCATCCTCGAAGAGTTGTTCCCAGCAATAAGTGGTGATCCCACGCTGGCGCAGACTGGTGTGATAGTGGCGAAAAATCGGAATTTCCCAATGGCGGCGCACTTCCATTTCCCATAAATACATACAAACCAACGGTTGACAGTATCTAGTTGACTTCACTATAATACCATTGCCACCAGCAATGAAATTGCAACAAGATAACAACATAATACCTTTTGCCGCTTTATTCCTGGGTTTCATTACCTTCCGATTACTCTTTAAGTCCCAATAATTTCGATGCTTCATCGAGGTGACAATGTCGCAGGCAACCTGGCGTGTTATCGTGAATTCAATCGGAACAAGCGGAGCGGGGTTAATCTCGATCCTGAAAAAGGTGTCGCCGCTTTCTGAAAATCGGATCGCGTCCGTGTTGTATCGCGGTCCTGCCGAACTCCTTACCAACCTCCCAGAACAAACTGCCAAAGAAATCGCCGAACTGCTCCACACTGCCGGGCTGGATTGCCTCGCGGTAGATGAAACGTACACCTTCGAACCTGGTGATGCCGATCACGAAGTCGCGTTAGTCATCCGTGACTTTGCCCGGATGCCGGACGTGCTGGAGCAAATCATGTTGATCTTAGGGGTGGATGTAGAAACCGCACGCAAGATCGTCTGTACTTCACCCACAGTGCTCGTTGGGGGGATTTCAAAAAATACAGTCCAAGCCTTGTTGGCACGCTTTGCCCCGCTCGGAGTGGAACTCGATGTCTCCCGCCCGGGGGAGGCTTTGTTCGATGTGTTTTTGGGGGAGACGACAGCCCTCAACCGCCAACAAGTTTTGCGCCTTTTGCGCGACAACAAAATCCCCCTGCTGGACAGTAAAAACGGGGAACAACCCCTCCTCGCGGTGGAACTGCCCCGTGAACAAGCCGATAAACTTTGGGAACGCCTCAAACGGACCTCGTACCCCGTCCGCATCGTGAACCGGGATTTTCAGCGGTTTGACCTTCGGTTGGATCAGGCCTCCAATAGCCCCGAAATGATGCAGTATTTGCAAACATCTACGGGCATGCCTGAAAAAGTTGCCCAAAAAGTCCCACATAAAACCCCGCTCATCCTGCAACAAAACATTCGTTTTTCTGATTTGGCCGCACACATGGAACAAATTCAACTACTAGGGGGGAAGGCTTCCGGTCATCTGCTCGTTTTTCAAACCTTTTCACTCGAAATCACAAAAGTGGGGGATCACAAAGCCTCAACGAACGCCGTGCGTTTCATCACGGGCTTGAAGGAAGACGAAGCCCTTGAAATCGTGACCCGCACCCACAAACTCGGTGAGCCACTCGCCGAGCCGCTCACCTACCCGCAAGCGCTCTGGCTCCAGACGGAACTTGGCAAAGCAGGCACAGACTCCCACCTCGTCATCCTTTGAACCCACCTGATCCCTCTCCCGCCGCACCTGACAGCCCCACAGGGATGAAACTCCACATGGGCATCGCCGAACAAGGCAAACTCTACGCCTTGCAAGGCAACCATAAAATGGCGCTTCAATACTATCGGGTGGCAATGCACATGGCCGTACAGGCGGGAGACCCGGAAGTGTTTTTCCGCCATTATCTGGAATGTGTCATTGAATCGTTGGAGCAGACGGAATCGTATGCCGAAGTGTTGGAATACTGTGACCGGGTGATTGACCATTACCGCCAAAATCCCCCGCCCAACCCATTAGCGACGATGGACCTGGCCCATGTCTACCAACGCAAAGGCATCAACCTGTTCAAAAGCGGGGACCGAGACGCCGCCGTTCTTGCCCTTCAGGAAGCGATGAAAATTGCCGGAACGGTTGGCAAAGTCACCTCGAAAACCATGCCCCTGACGCAAATGCTTCTTCAGTGGTTACGGAGTAACCTGCATGTAGATAAACAACGCCTCCTGTCCGAGCAACACCGCCAACAATACTTCTCGGTCCGAAAGGATTCCGTAGACCCCACGCTAGCGGTTAAATTGCCGGACGAAAGTTTAACCAGTAAGTTCTAACCAATAGGGTTGTGCGTGTGTGCGACCCATATGATTTAAGGAGTAATGACTATGGATTACGATGCCAAGACTGTAGGCCAGTCCCTACAACAAGTGCCAATTGCAGACATGATTAAGAGCTATGCGTCCGGCATCGCTGATGCCCAATGGGCGTTAGATCAAAAATCCATCGAGCTGGCAAAAGCCCTCCTCACCACCAAACTCACGTTACCCGACTCGGAAGGAACCCCACGCGAACGGTCTCTGCTGGAATTGGGCTTCGCCCCCACTTTTTACCAATTTCAGGAAGCGACCATCGAAATTGCCGTTTCGTTAACGATGAAGGTTGAACAATCCTTCTCGATTGGCATCGGCTTAAGTGGTTCGTATGGCCGTTCGACCCCAACCCAGCCGTCCACGCCCTCGCAAGTGACCACTCCACCCGCGGCAGGGACAGACTCGGGAACCGGGGCAACCACCCCCGCCGCGGGCGCGGCAACGGGTGCTGGGGCAGGAGCGGGTGCGCCTGCCGGCACTCCCGCGGGTGCGGCAGGGGCAACCACCCCGACCGGAGCCGGAACCCCAGCGGGTGCCGCAACGGGAACCCCCACGGGCGCGGGCGCTGGAACTCCCCCTGCCGGAGCAGGTACAGGGACACCGCCCTAAAAATGACCATTCACGTTTTCACGTATTAACCCTCTACACCTAAAATCGAACTCGCAAAGGAGACCCACTATGGCAATCGGCGACATCAACGTCGGACAGGAACTTTTGAACGTCCCCATGGGGACCATGATTCGGGAAATGGCAAAAGCCATCGCAGACGCCCAATGGGAACTGGACAAATCCAGCATGACCGTGGCGGAAATGATGAGCGGGCAACGCGTCCTGCGCGACCTG
>JABWBV010000288.1 GCA_013359445.1 Anaerolineales bacterium
CTCGACTGGCTCACCTATACCTTGAAGCAAGGTTTACCTTTCCAGGTCTATTTTCGGCTGCAACCAGACCTACTAATTGTCAATGTACGGTAGAAAAAAACGGAATAAATCTTCCGGGGTGTCGCAATCGCCCTAACTTTTATGTTTTTTTCTCGTACATCCTGTTGATAGCTTTTTCTGCCCCCCTTTCGTTTTAAGTCCCTTTCTCATATGGTTTATTCCTACAAACTTCACGGCCTGACGCTCAGAACAGGCGATTTAATTTGCACCGCAGACGGAGATGACACCCCCATTGCCGGACATTTTTGGCGTTTTATCGGGATGTTTGTGCCGGGTGAGGTGGATCACATCATCATCTACCTCGGACCGGGGGGACGGTGCATCGAAGCGGGGCCGCGCGGGGTCAATGTATTTGACCTGCCCGGTCAGACGTGGAACGCCCTGGACCTGGTGCCCCTGCGCGGGCCGATTCTGGATACATTTAAGGGGGTTGCCTCTCCGCTAGAGGCAGTGGATTGGTCGGAGGCGCAAATATCTCAGGTTCGGCAAGCCATCGCGGCTTATTGTCTGGCGCAGGTGGGGAAACCCTACAATGCCAATTATTTCAACCCTCAGACCGAAGAGGCTTTTTATTGCAGTCAGTTGGCATATCTGGCCTATCTCCCGCACGGGATCAACCTGAACACCGAACTAGGCGTTCCTGATCTCCCGGCGACACAGAACATCATTTTCCCGCAAGAGATTTGGAAGGGGTTTCCCCGCCAAGAACTCGCCCCAGATGTGTACCAAAGACTTGATCCCCGCGCAGTCCACTCGATGGGCTGACGACGGATTTCAGGTCCCCCATTGCTTTATCCGATAAATCTAAGCCGGTGGCTTGTTGGGTTAGGGCTACGGCCTGGGCGGCATAGGCCAGGTTGTTTTTGGGTTCAATCCGATCAAAATCATCGAAGAACCACCCACAAGAGGTAAACATCCGTTGGCGCTCATATTGTGCGCGGAGCAAGAGGGTAATTTGACGGGCGACCGGTTTGGGGAGGCGGCGCTTGGTATGCTCAAAGATCAATTCATCCACCGGGCGTTGCCCCGTTAAGACCTCACCATAGGCATGCCGCAAGCGCCAGGGATCGGGAACATATGCACCCACATGCCGAAAATAAATCTGATCCAGGTGGTCTGCCAGTCGATCCATACCCCGTCGTAAATGCACCTTCCACCGCCCTTCTTGGGCGCAGGGACATTCCTCGTACCACCGCCGTACCCCATGATGGCAACTCCACGAGGTGTCTTCTCGAATCTCAATCGACCGGGTGGGGCGATGTTCTTTCAGCCAGCGTGCGGGGAATGTTGGCGACATCCCCGCCTCAGAACTGGCCCCGTCGAGAACGTTTGCCAAAAACTTTTCCCGCTCCCGTTGGTGGTGCCCGTACAATTCCCCGTCTGAGGCCACGAGGATCAATTGCGGTTGCTGAACCGGACGAAAGGCCGGAGCCAGATGGGTTTTCACAAACCGGCTGGCGTTTGCGGTTATCTCCGGCTGAAAACTCACACTCCCACTCAGCGATTGATGATAAAAAAAGACGACGATGGACTCCCCCCCCGAAAGCATCACCCGATACGGTTGGGTAGTATCCAGATTGGCCGCTTGGGCTTGCCAGGGGGCTAAAATGGTAAATTCGATGCCTTGTTCAGCCAGGACGCTCAGGGTTTCCAGATCAACGGCGGTTTCCGGGAGCCACATGCCCTGCGGTTTGCGCCCAAAGCGGTATTCAAAATCCGTAATACCCCAGGCTACCTGCGTAACTTTATCTCGATAGTTGGAAAGCGGCAAAATGGTATGGTTATAAGCCTGGGCGATGGCATTCCCCACCCCGTACCGTTGGACATTGGTTTGATCTTGTGCCAGAATATTGCGATACGTTTCCGGATCATGGATTTCTACCCACTTCATCACGGTTGGCCCAAAGTTGAAACTCAACTGTTCAAAGTTCCTCGCTTCGGCGTTGGGCCGGTAACATTCGGCGTGAATGCGCTCGTTCCAATTGGCATAGGGCGCGGCTCCCTCTTCGGCAGGAATCTGCCCTGTAAGGGGGTCCTCACGCGGGGGCTGGTAAAAATGTCCATGAATACAAAAAGCGTACATCCAATCTCCTAAATCTACCGGGTTTCACCAGTTTAACACCATCTTTTGTGCTTGGGTTTCCCCCAAACGTCCAGAATTCATTGCGGATTTTGGATGAGATGTGATAAAAACTTGGACGGCAAACCTGCTATTTTGTAAAGACTCACACGGAAGGGGTTGAACTCGAAAAAAAGAGGAAAGGGGGGATGAACATCGCCCCTTCCTCTTTTTTTTCGTCCCCCTACGATTGGTGAGTACACAATTTACTCAATTCATATTTTTACAGCTCTAAAAAAGCTCAATTTTCAAGGAGAAAAAAATGCACAAACATAAAACGCTTTGGCTGTTCATGCTGGTGATCTTCACCCTGGCGGCGTGTTCCTCGCCAGCCACCCCGGAGGCAACCGAAGCCCCAGCGGCAGAAACGGTTGTTGCTCCAACCCTGGCGCCCCCCGACCCTGAACCCACCCAGGTTCCCACGGAAGTCCCCACCGAAGCCAGCGAAGCCTACCCCCCGCCAGTGCCTACCGTCAGCGGGTATCCGGCCCCCACAGAGAATCCAGCCGCCTACCCTGCCCCCGTCGAGGACACGCCTGCGGCCCCGGTCGCCGTCACCTTCGCCAGCGCCGATGGAACCCAACTTACCGGGACTTTTTACGCCCCCATGAGTACCCCCGCCCCCATCGTCGTGCTGATGCACCAGTTCGGGAGCGATCAGCATCAATGGGACGAAATCGCACGTTGGCTTCAAACCGGTACCCCAGCCGAAGGGAACACCTGGCTCCCCGCCATGCCCTCTGGGCTGAAATTTGCCGTTTTAACGTTCGATTTCCGCGGGCATGGTGCGAGTGAGGGAAATTCCGCCGACGACGCAGGGTTATTGCTCGACGCACAAAGCGCCGTGGCCTTTGCCCAAACCCAGCCCGGGGTGGATGCGCTCCGCGTCATCACTATCGGCACCAGCATCGGTGCGGATGGCGCGGTGGATGCCTGTATCCAGTTGAACGGAAACGACATTGCAGAAACGCAAACACCCCCCACCTGTGTGGGCGCGCTGGCCCTTTCCCCCGGCAGTTTTCTGGGGGTGAACTATACCCAAGCCGCAACAACCTTTGTAAACGAACCTTACTTTGCCGCCGTTTACTGTCTGGCCGCGGATGGCGATAGCTCGGCTCCTATCTTGTGCGATTCGGTCACGGGCAACCGGTACAAATCTGTGATCTACCCCGGAAACGCCCACGGCATGAGTTTACTCACTTCCGGCCTTGACCCCAATATTGGCGATGTCCTGCTAGAATTTCTGGTCGAAAGTCTGCAACTTCCCCAATAAATCCCAAAACCCCGAACCGGAACGCTTTCAATGGGCTGGGCGTCCGGTTCGGACAAATGACCCCGGTATGAAGAGAACGGAATCGTACCGTCTCTTCATACCTTTAATGTTTGCACCCTAAAGTGCAATGTATGTATCCGCTCAACAAGTTGGGAACACTTTTTACCGGCTTGTTGAGAAGATACCCATTTTTCGAGAGGAAGCAATGACAGAATTTCTTCACGCCCCCGGATTTTTGGGCACAAACGCCAATTTTGCCGCCGATATGACTCTCATTTTGAGTATTTTGGTGGGTCTCACGTTCACGTTTGGCGCATGGCTGGCCAAACGCGCGCAGGGTATCGAAGCGAAGTACACCAAAACAGACCCCCAATTTCAAAAGGCAAAACAACTTTTCCGGCAACATCGCTGGGTCCAAACCGCCGGGGCAGTGATCAATATTATTTTGGTCCTTTGGCTGATGATCTTGCCCTATCGAGATTTTGTTCTCCGCGATTCCGGCGGGCCACGCGAGAGTCTTTTTTATGTCATCACCACTGCACACGCCGTGATTGGTTTTTTTGCCTTTGTATTTGGCAATTTTGTCGTTCTGCGAGGCAATAACTTGATGATCCCCGCCCTCAAATTTAACAACTACAAACCCTTTATGCGGATTGCCTACGTCTCTTACATCTTAACGACCTTGTTGGGCATTTGGGTTTACCTGTATTGGTTCACAGTTTCTGCAAAACCCCCGGAGTTTGGCTAAAAAAGATGTTGCACCTGGCCTATCTCTCTTTGGGATCGAACATTAACCCCGAAGTGAATTTACCAGCGGCGGTACAGCGTCTCAAGGAATACGGCACTCTGCGCGCGGTTTCCAATGTGTGGGAAACCACGCCCGTGGGGTTTCTGGATCAGGCTAATTTTTTGAACGCGGCAGTATTGCTCGAAACAAGTGAACCTGCGGAGACCTTTCACGCCCGCGTTATTCGCCCCATCGAACAACACCTGCACCGCGTTCGGACGGGGAACCCCAACGCCCCACGGACGATTGACCTCGACCTGGTCTTGTACGACGACCAAATCCTCACCCTCGCACGGCATCAAATCCCCGCCCCGGATATCTTGACCCAGGCGTTTGTTGCCATTCCCCTGGCTGAAATTGCCCCAACCTATCGCCACCCGCAAACCGGGCAAACCCTGGCCCAAATCGCCGCGCAGTTTGGCCTGGCGCGGGCGGCGATGGTAAAGCGCGAGGAGGTGAAATTGCCCAGGTA
Organism: Anaerolineales bacterium; assembly: GCA_013359445.1. GTDB lineage: Bacteria > Chloroflexota > Anaerolineae > Anaerolineales > JABWBV01 > JABWBV01. Next base: position 4,712 of record JABWBV010000288.1, read on the forward strand.
GCCTACGCCATCAAACCCGGAGAGGCCAGGTCAAAGACCGTCTTGGCATAGGCCAGGATTTTCTGCTCGGCATCCGGGTCGCCAATTAGGGAGGCGTATGCCAATTGCGAGCCGTTCCAACTTTCGGTAAACCAGCGCGCGCCGTGGGGCAAGGGATGGGACACCAGCGCGGTATGGGAAAATGGAAAGGGGTTTGAATAAAAATATGGCTGGGGATGTGTGGGTTCGCCAGGAGAAAACCCCAGGTTGATTTGGGCAGGGAAAGTGGTTGTTTGGCCGTGTTCTTCGGATTCGATTTGGCGCGTGCCAAACCACTCAAATGCCAGGTCAAACCCGTGCGGCCAGAGTTGGATCGGGCCAACAGCCCCGGGCAGGGTAGCTTGATGCTTCTTGAAAATCTGCTCCACCTTTCCTAACGCGTCAAAATAGATTTTGGCCTGGGCAGGGTCATACGGGCGAGGAGCGTCGCTTTCAAACTTTTGCCGGGCATAGTCACCGCGCAATCCCAGATCAGCCACCGCGCGCAGAACATGTTCGGCGAGGAGGTTGGCGGTCAAACCGTCCTGCATGGACCAGGCTTGCCAGATTCCCGCCCCTGTGATGAGTTGCACTTCATGCACGTGAAAATTGATCTTCATGGCAAAAAGCCCCCCTTCTGGCAAGGCCATCGTATCCGTGACCAACCCATCCGGGGCCAGCTTGAGGCTGATGTGCCACCATTTGGGGTGGAAAACGGCGTGGGCACGCGGGATAGCCCCTATCACTTTGCTATACGCATGGAGGGTGGCTTTAGTCCCCTCCCAATGCGCGAAATCGGGAAAAACATATGGTGTTATCATCAAAGGCCTCCAAAACGGTTTTGAATGGCATTTAGACCATTTTCTTATTCGAGACCTTACGTTCCCGCCAGGAAATCCGCGCAATGAAACGAACCCTATTAGGAATTCAGGTTTCTTCGTAGTCGCGCAGGGATTAATCCCAAAAAAGGCGTGAAATGGGGCTGTCCGGCCCCTTTCACGCCTTTTTCGGGGAGGTTCATCAAGAAGCCAGAACAGTTACGTTTCTGTCTGATAAGTCCGAGCCAAAATATGTTAAACTTGCAAAAGGTAATCGTATGAATGAAGACAAACCTCGCCAAAAAATCTTGATCGTAGATGATGATCGAAAAACTACCGAACTGGTTCGCCTTTATCTCGAAAACGATGGCTATCAGGTCTTTACCGCGATGGACGGGCGCGTGGCCCTCACAGATATCCGCAAATATTCGCCGGATTTGATTGTGTTGGATTTGATGCTCCCCAAAGTGGACGGGTTAGATGTGTGCCGCCAGATTCGGACGGAATCGAATGTGCCGATCATCATGTTAACCGCGCGGACGACGGAGGAAGACAAACTCTTGGGACTGGATATGGGGGCGGATGATTACATCACCAAACCCTTTAGCCCGCGCGAGGTGTTGGCGCGGGTGCGCGCGGTGTTACGCCGTCAGAGTCTCTTTGACCCCTCCGAACCCGTTTCCCAAGAACTTTTTGATGAAATCGTGATCGACTTTCAACGCCGCGAAGTTCGGGTTCGGGGTAAATCCATCCACCTGACCCCCAAAGAATTCAAACTCCTGGAGATTATGGCGAAACAACCAGGACAAATTTTTTCCCGGACGCTTTTATTGGAGCGCGCGTTTGGCCCCAACTATGAAGGGTTGGAACGGACGATTGATGTCCATGTGATGAACCTTCGCAAAAAACTCGAACAAAACGCCCCCGACAAAACCTATATCAAAACGATGTATGGCTTAGGCTACAAATTTTCGACCGAAGATGTTTCATAGTTTACGTTTACGCTTATTACTAGCCTTAAGTGGGATGGTTATTCTGATCATGGCTTTGCTGGGCTACTTTACCAGCCGGGCCACCGAATCCGAATTTCAACGTTATGTCGAGCAAGACCTTTTTGACTACGAAAGACTGGTGGTGCCCTTCATTGTCTTCAAACTCGACAATTACATGAAATTCCGTCGAGTAGACTGCGATCAAAACTTGAACAACCTGCTAGAATGCCAAAGCGATCCGGTCCCCTACACCTCCGATATTCTGACCGACTTACAATTTTTCGTCAAAAGACTCAGCGATGTCTCCGGCACTCGGATCATCGTTACCGATAGCGCAGATCGAATGATTGCCAACTCCGACTGGGGCAATCAGCAACAACCCGACGATGCTTCTTTGAACCGCGAGAGCGCATCCGGGGTTTTATACATTGAAGGGCAAACCTTCTTTGTTTTTATTGGTGTCAATGAAAGTACCGGTATCGGAGCCAGTCAGCGCGCGTTTCTCAACTCAGTTAATCGTGCCCTCATTTATGGGATTATCTCCGCCGGGTTAGCCGCCATCCTCCTGACCATCATGCTCTCGCGTCGCATTTTGCGCCCCATTGAGGCCCTCACCCAGGCATCCCGCGAAATGGGCGCCGGAAAACTCAACCAACGTGTCGTCATTGAAACCAAAGATGAAATCGGAGAATTAGCAAACGCTTTCAACGCCATGGCCGATGGCCTATCCCGCCAGGAACAACTCCGCCGTAATATTGTCTCCGACGTCGCACACGAACTCCGCACACCCCTCTCAAATATCCGCGGCTATTTAGAAGCAATACAAGATGGCCTGACCTCCCCCACCACAGACGTGATCAATTCCCTGCACGAAGAAGCCATGCTCCTCAACCGCCTCGTCGATGACCTCCAAGAACTGGCCCTGGCCGAAGCCGGACAACTCCAACTGCGGCCCATTCCGATCAATCTGGAAACCCTCCTCACTGGAGCGGTCACGGCCTTACAGCACCGCATGAAAGAAAAAAACCTCCGGCTCACAACTGATCTGACCCCTAATCTCCCTGAAATAGAAGTGGACCCCGAACGAATAGGCCAGGTCCTTCGGAATCTCCTCGCCAACGCCATCACCTACACCCCCGAAGGGGGCACCATCACCCTCCGTGCCTACCCAGCCCCAAATGGCATTGAAGTCGAGATTCGAGACAATGGCATAGGCATCGCGCAAGATCACCTGAAAAACGTCTTTGAACGTTTCTACCGGGTGGACGAATCCCGGTCGCGTTCCACCGGCGGGGCGGGGTTAGGGTTAGCCATCGTCAAACAACTCGTCCAGGCGCACGGCGGCGAGATCAATATCGAGAGTATTTTGGGCACCGGCACCACGGTCAAATTCTCTCTCCCCGTGTCTCGGATCACCCCGGCCTTTTTATGAACCTGCTCGACACCCTCGCCAGTTACGTTCCCCAAATTATCCTGCACCATCTTCGCGCACACCCGGGCGGCCTGACCGATCCCTTTTCAGAATCCCGTCAAGCCGCGACCTTTTTTGCCGACATTTCCGGGTTTACCCCCCTCACCGAACGGCTGGCCCAATCTGGCCCCGACGGAGCCGAGCGCCTCGCCAGTATTCTCAACGAATATTTTGGCACCCTCATCAACCTCGTTCACGAATATGGCGGGGATATTGTCAAATTTGCCGGAGATGCCCTCCTCGCCGTCTGGCCCGATACGTTACACGAGAAAACCCTGCCCGAACTTACCGCCCTCGCGGCCCAGTGTGCCATCCAGGCCCAAATGGCTCTGCGCGAGTACAAAAACGACACGCATCTCCGGCTCGCCCTGCGAATTGGCATTGGCGCGGGGGAAGTCCTCAACGTCCACCTGGGGGGGAAACATAACCGCTGGGAGTTTTTCCTGACCGGGGATGGCCTCGTTCAAGCCAGTTCCGCCGAAAAAATGGCCCAACCTGGCACCATTGCCATCTCGCCCAAAGCCTGGGCCTTGATCCAGCCCCAATTCCAGGGCACCCCGATAGAAAACGGGTTCTACGAGCTTCACCCCCCCGGCGCTGAAATTTCCCCGTGCCCCATTCCAACTGTTGAAG